>JANXOJ010000674.1 GCA_025353625.1 Planctomycetota bacterium
CTTCCCTTTCTTGGAAGGTTTCGACTTGCCGGAACCGTTGAGGGCGACCGCTTGGCGAACGAGTGCCTTGAAGGCGGACTCGTCAACTTCTTCTCCTTCGTGGATGTCGATCGCGCGGCGCACTTTTCCATCGAGACTCGCGTTGAAGAGACCAGTGGGATCCTTTAGCGACGCGCCCTTGGCGAAGGTAAGCTTCACGACCTTCTTTTAGGATTCGCCGGTGCAGAGGATGCCGTCGTGCGACCAAACCGGAGTGCCCATCCACTTCCACTCCTCGACGACCTCTGGGTCCGCTTCCAAAATGAGCTTGCGCATTCTGCGGAGGGTTTCGCCGCGCCAGTCCCCGAGTTCGGCGATTCTTTTCGAGATGAGCTTCGATGCCGACTGGACCTGGCTCGCGTCCGACTTTTTCATGGTATCATCCTAGGAGTTTCCAATATATTTCATTGCAATCTGTGGCCCCTGACTCGCGACGGAGCGAACGATTTCAGTAGATCGAAAAGTTCCTCTTTTGTTTTCTTTCATCGTCCGTCGTGCGGAATTCGTTACTTCCCGCGTTATGCTTCACGCCTTTTCCAACACGATTGTGGCGGGATGCGTCTAATAGGTCAATGACATGTTGAGAAAGCCGGCGACTTGGGTCGACACGTTGCCGTCCGAATTGTTGTAGAGATCCTGGAATCCGATCCCCGGAACCAGCCCGGCAATGCCCGCCTCAATAATCGCGTTGTTGTTCAAGAAAGGCCGATACTCGGCACCGAGGCTCAAGTCGGTGCCGATGAAGCGGTGAATATCAGCTTGGAATGTGAACTGTTCCAACACATTCGTGCTGTCGAACCACAAAAAATTCACGTTGCTTATAAGACGCAACTTCTGCGTGACGTCAAAATCGATGCCAAAATTGACTAACTCCAATCCCGGATTCACGAAGTTGCTTTGGCCCTCGGCCTTGGAGGACCGCAGGTCGGGCACGAGGCTGAAGCGGTTGACGAGGTTGACGCCCTGGAGCTTGATCTGCTGACGCTGCCAATAACTGAACTTGCCGCCGGCAAAATTCGGCGCGTCGAGGATCGTGTCGAATCCGGTCGCCGTGTCGCTATTGATGTCGTGATCGCCGGACGCATAAAAGAACGACGTGCGAAACCGCACCCAGTCGCGGTCGTACGACAATTCCAGGGCCGCCATCTTGGCATCGATATGGATCGGCCTGCCGGCAATCGGGTTGAGGTCGTCGTTCCCAAAGACGTAGTAGAAGGCATGGCTGACATTCAATCGCCCAATGTGTCCGTCGCCGGCCCAGCCAAAGTAATAGGCGTCGATTTGATGGGGCGTAAAGACGCCCGCTGGATCGGGCCGAACGAGGAAGTCGTTGTCGTCGTAATGGAACGACTCCTTGTCGTGGTTGTAATGAAAACTGAACTCCGTCGTATAACCCGGCACGATAAAGTCCTGCCGATAGTAGTTCGCGATCAATACGTTCTGGCCGCGATCGTTGAACGTATTCAAATCGCTATTGGTGTCCTTCTCGAGCTGACTAAAGAACAGGATGTTGAACTGATCGCGATTCGCCAGCCGCGTTCCAAAGAGTCGCACGGCACGATTGTTGTCGGCAAACAGAAAGCCGCGAAAGTCGCTGACGAACGGCTGCGATCCGATCCGCGCGGAAACGAAATCGAAGTAGGGACTGGTATCCGCCAGCTTGCGTTCCGCGAACCATTCTTCCAATGCCAAATAGTCGCGGCCCCGCGACATCCCCTCGGTCACATCAGGATTCACCACCCCCAACTCCGCGACCGTCAGATAGTTCACATTGAACACAGGCATCAGTTTGACGCGCCAGTCGGTCGGCTTGAAGGCTGCGTCGCCGTGCGAAAGTTCGATCCCGAGCTTATAATTCTGACTGTAAAAAAACTGGCTGCCGTTGCCAAAAAAATTTGGATCGAACGGATTGCCCGTACTTTCAAAACCGTGGGCCGGCGTGGGAACTTGCCGGGCTTCCAGCAGCATGTCCGTCGTGGCCGTAATCGCCAAGAATGTGTGCTGCCCGACGATCGGGTAGTCGCCCTTGAGAACGTTTTGATTGTAAGGATCCCACCAGTGCCCTTCGCTGTACGGATAATCATCGACCGGCGGATGGCCCTTGTCGTAGCGATCCCAGGCCGGAAATCCTGCCCGCCAGCGATCCTCCATCGGGACGAAGTCGCTGCTCTGTTGACACTCGCTAGGCCGTATGCCAGTCTTGCCCGTGAATCCCAACGGCGGGTCGATGGGGAGGCGGAACATCGGCGGCGTGCCGGCATCCAAGTCCGCCAACGGCGGTTGGGGCAACGTTGCTTTCAATACCTCTGGCCGAATCGGCTCGGTCGAATCGTTGTTCGACGCCGATTGATCCGCATCCGGTTGCCAGGTCGATACGAACGGGCGCGTGACGTACTCCTGGCCCGACGCCCGCTGAGCGATTGTGCCGCAGAGCAGGGCCAGTTGTACGACAATGCAGAGCCGGTATTTCCTCGACCCGTTTCCGACCATCCATCCCCCGTCCGCCGCCGCGATTTTCTAGGATTGCTCCGTTATTGCCATAAAAGCCCGCAACGCAAGCAAGGCTTGTGCGTTGTCCCGCATTTTGGGGACGCGCGGTGATGGTCCGGCGTCGAATAGCAAAATGCATTTGCGTACTGCTGCCAAACCGCTTCCTTGCTTGCGCTGCGGGCTTGGATGAAATCCTAGGTCCGATCTTCCTTGGAGACCCCCGTTGTTAAAATGCGGTACATGGAGCGACCGTGCCTATTTTGCGGCATATAATGATCGTATCGGTTATCCGGGCGCAATATACTGACAGGAATTCCAGACTATTCAGTTTAACCTTCTTAAACAGACGCATTACGTCCCTGGATGAGTAATAACCGATACCTGGATAGGCCGGTATGGCGGAAGCTGGAAAATTTGCGCCGTTGGCGTAGAATCGATTGAGCGGCATGTTTCCCGCTGGGATCTATGTGAAATGGGCAAGAAGCAACCTACTTTTCGGCGTTCTCGAACCCTACAAGTTGAGGGGCTTGAGCCTCGTCTTGCACTTGCTGCCATGAGCTTGCGGCAACTGCTTGCATCGCATTCGGCACCCAAGTCGGCAACGGCAGGGCAACCGGTTCCGGCGGTCGTCGCCTCGGCCCGCCCTGGCGGAGCTCCGAGTGCTACCCAGAATGCCGTGCAAGCAAGCGTTTCCGTGGCGAGCAGTCCCGCATCGCCGGTCATTACCGTCGATCCTGGGCATGGCATTGACGAGGTAAATCAACTTCTCGACCGGGCGTCGGCGGCTTCCAAGGATCAGAATGCCATCGTTGCCGTCGTCGATCGCGGCGGCCGCATCCTGGGCGTTCGTGTGGAAAGCGCACTACTGAACCCTGGCGATTCAACTAATTTTATCGCCGATCAGGCCACCATGACGTTCGCGATCGACGGTGCCGTTTCTCTGGCGCGAACGGCGGCCTTCTTCTCCAACGACCAAGCCCCGCTGACATCGCGCACCGTACGGTTTATCAGCCAAACGACGATTGCCCAGCGCGAAGTGGAATCGAATCCCAACCCGGCAAATCCGTTGGCCGCGAACGTAACGCAATCGACGACGCTTGGACCCGGCTTTGTGGCCCCCATCGGTTTGGGCGGCCACTTTCCGCCCGACATACCGCTGACCCCCGCCGTCGACCTGTTTGCCATTGAAGACACCAATCGCGATAGCCTTCAGCAGCCGGGCCTGGACGGCATCAAAGGGACTGCCGACGATACGCACATTGCGTACCGCTTTAACGTGGATGCGACAACCATTGATCCAAGCAACTACATCAGTACACCCGAATCGTATGGAACCGTATCCGGCTATCTGCCCAACGCCCAATCGCGCGGCATGGCCACGCTGCCGGGCGGCATCCCGTTGTACAAGAACGGCACGTTGGTCGGCGGCATCGGCGTCTTCTTTCCCGGCAAAGATGGCTACGCCACGCACGAACAGAACTTCAAACCGAACGTGAACCAAACGACCAAGGAACGCACCAACGCCGCGCAAGTGCTTGAAGCCGAGTGGATCGCATTTGCCGCAGCCGGCGGAAGTTCCGGGGGCGGTGCGTCGGTCGGCGCGTTGGGTGGCGTTGCTCCCGTGGCAGGCTACGATCTTCCCTTTGGGCGAATCGACCTGGGCGGAATTACCCTAGAAGAATACGGCCCCGGAAGTCCGTATATGGGAACGCGGACGATCCTGCAAGTAGGACGACAGGTGAGTCCCAACGGTCGCGTGAACGGTGCCAATTTCCGCGTCGATCCCTCGGGGACGACGACCCAAAGCGGCAAGGTCGTTCCCGAAGGCTGGCTCGTTCAGCCGCACGCTGCTCCTGCCGGCGGATTAACCAAGGCCGACGTCGAACAGGCGATCAATCGGGGTATCGCCCAAGCGAATCAAACGCGGGCAGCCATTCGCTTGCCGATCGGTCAAGCGACGAAGATGGTTTTCGCCGTATCGGACAACGACGGCAACATTCTCGGCTTGTATCGGATGCACGACGCGACGTTCTTCTCCATCGATGTGGCCGTGGCCAAAGCCCGCAATATGGCCTACTACGACTCCGCGTTGTTGCAGGCATCGGACAAACTTCCCGATCCGTCGATCCCCGGCAACGCGGCCTTCACGAACCGCACGTTCCGCTTCTTAGCCGAGCCGCGCTACCCCGAGGGGATCGACGGCAAGCCGCCCGGAGCATTTTCGATTCTTAACGACGCGGGCATCAACCCTGCGAACGCCGAGAACGCGGGCCAGGCACTTCCGGCTTCCGTTTATATGACGGCCGGCACGACATTTCAAAATAGCAGCAGCGTCTTGGCCTTTGCGGCCTTCAACCCGGAGCGAAACTTCCGCGATCCGAACTTGGGAACTCCCAGCGGACCCCATGCCGCTGGGGCAAATCAAAACGGCATCGTCTTCTTCCC
>JANXOJ010000682.1 GCA_025353625.1 Planctomycetota bacterium
TGTGTCCGGCCAGAGGAAGGCCACCACAACGGCAAGCACCAACGAACAGAAGGCCGGACCCAGGATCCAAGCCTTGTGCCGCCTGAGGATATCGATGTAATCTTCCAGGTCGAGCGCACGCCGGGAAGCGTTTCCATAAGATTCGGTAGTGGTTGGCTGCATAGTTCTTACCCTTTACGGAACGACGATGTAGTCGCCGTCCTTCACTACTATGTTCTGCTCCAACTTCTTGCCTTTGATGACTTCATTGAAATTGAATTTGATCCGTTCCTGGCCGCGCACAATGGTAATCTTGTTCTTTTTCGCGAACTCGCGGAACCCGCCGGCGTTGGTCAGCGCTTCAAGGACCGTTACTGGAATCACGAGCGGAAATATTCCGCTCCGGGTTACCTCGCCGGTGATGTAGTATTTTTTGCTCTGCAGTTTTCGGTTTCTCCAACTACCCCCTTCGCTTGGAAGAGGGCTTGGGAGAATTGCGAAGTTGCTTGGCGATCGTTCGTAGCTCCGCCTTTAGTTCCCGTTCAAGAACAACTTGTGGTGCAAGCGAGACGCCTGCACCACAAAATCGCGGAAATGATACTGAACGGGCCCTTGGGCGAAAATTCGACGGCGAGAAGTAACAACGCACACGGAAACCTAGCCCATGATCGTCGGTATCCCCAAAGAAATCAAACGCGATGAATACCGCGTTGCCCTCCTGCCGGTCGGGGCGGAAGAACTAACCCGTGCCGGGCACCGCGTCCTCATTGAAGCAGGTGCGGGGGCTGGGTCCGGTCTCGTCGACGATGCCTACATTCATCACGGGGCGGAAATCGTCGCCACGGCGGACGAAATCTTCGCCCGCGCGGAGATGATCGTTAAAGTCAAAGAACCGCAGCCAAGTGAATGCGCGCTGCTGCGTCGCGGGCAGATCGTCTTTACCTACTTCCATCTGGCCGCCGACCGCAATTTGACGGAAAACCTTTTGCAAAGCGGCTGCATGGCGGTGGCCTACGAGACGCTTCGCGACAACCAAGGCCGCCTCCCGCTACTGACGCCGATGAGTGAGGTCGCCGGCCGCATGAGCATCCAGGAAGGGGCAAAGTACCTCGAACGCCCGCAGATGGGGCGCGGCATCTTGCTCGGCGGCGTGCCGGGCGTGGAACCGGCCCACATCACGATCCTGGGCGGCGGCGTGGTCGGTGCCAACGCGGCCAAGATCGCCGCAGGCTTCCGCGCCAACATCGGCTTGCTCGATATCAATATGGACCGCCTTCGCTACCTCGACGACATCATGCCGCCCAATGTGACGGTCCTCTTCAGCGACCGCGAAACGATCCGCCAGCAACTCCGCTTGGCCGACCTCGTAATCGGCTCCGTGCTGGTGCCCGGTGCCAAGGCCCCGGTGCTGGTCGAAGCGGACGACCTCACGATGATGAAGCCCGGCGCGGTGATGATCGACGTCGCCATCGACCAAGGCGGCTGCTTTGCCACTAGCCGTCCCACGACGCACAGCAATCCGACCTACTTGGTCCACGACGTCGTCCACTATTGCGTGACGAACATGCCCGGTGCCGTCGGCCGCACCAGCACCTACGCCTTGTGCAACGTCACGCTCCCCTGGGCGTTGCAAATTGCCAATCTCGGCCTAACCTCCGCCGCCGAAGTGCTGCCGCCAATTGCCCGCGCGATCAATCTGGCGGAAGGCGAAGTAACGAACCGCGCCGTTGCGGAAACGTTCGGGATGAAATATAGCAAAAAGTATGAAAAATGAGGAAATAGAGGAATGAAAAGCGGGCCCATCGTGCGGGCCCATCGTGCGGGCTCGTCGTGCGGGCTTGTCGTGCGGGCTTGTCGTGCGGGCCCGCTAATCGTAAGCCTTGCGGCGAGGGGCGCGCTTGGGCTTTTCGCCGGGGAGCAGCGGGGCGGTCAGCTTTTCGTAGAGGGCGAAGAGGAATTCCACGCGGTCGCTGTCGAGCGACTCCTTGCAATAGCAGCGATCGACGGCGCGGTCCAGCGGTTGATGCGCCTTGGCGAGTGCCGGGGGCATCGTGAGCGAGTCGTAGAGGTCGGCCATGATCCGCGCCGCCTGCAAATTGGCCGGATCCTCGGGATCGAGTTTTTGCTGCCGATAACCGGCGATGAAGGCGATGGGCCGCGCGCGCTCCTCGTCAAACAGTGGCAGGGATGTTTGGTCCTCGGGCGTGCCGGGGATCGGGGCCTTGAGGCCCCTCCCCGCACAAATGTTCTCGATCACGTGTCGCATCGTGGCATTTGCCAAATGGCGGCAGTTCCACATAGTGCGCGCATCGGGCGATCGTGAAACGCTCCTCAAGTTAGCCCTATCTGGAGTCGTCCCGGGAAGGCCTTCCGCATCTTCAGGAACGGCGGCAGCCCGCTGCGGACAGCGGCTGATGTACGTCCCGCCACCCATCACCGACCACCCACTCCCCCATCAGACTGTCTCCATCGCCTCCGCAATCCCCTCGCCAACCAACGCCGGCATGGCCGGTGCGCGACGCGATTCGTTGAGGAATCCGGAAAGTTGTCGGGCACGAACCGGGTGCTGCAACGACCGCACGGCCTTCGTCTCGATCTGGCGGACTCGCTCCCGCGTGACCGAGAAAATCTTGCCGACTTCTTCCAACGTGTAGGCGTAGCCGTCGACCAGCCCGTAACGCAGGCGGAGGATTTCCCGCTCGCGATAGTCGAGGCTTTGCAGTACTTCGGCGATCCGCGACTTGAGCAGGTCGTGGTTCATCTCCTGCAAGGGATCGTTCTCGCGGTAGTCCTGGAGAAATTCGCCAAAGTAGGTGTCGTCGTGCTCGCCCACCGGTTGATCGAGCGACAGGGGCTGGCGGGTCATCCGCAGGATGCAGGTCGTTTCCTCGACGGAGATGCCGGCCGCGAGTGCGGTGTCTTCGATGTTCGGCTCGGTCGCATTGTCTTGAAGCAACTGGCGATGGACGCCGCGCACGCGGCTCATCGTCTCGATCATGTGGACCGGCACGCGGATTGTGCGGCTCTGATCGGCGATGGCCCGCGTGATCGCCTGGCGAATCCACCACGTGGCGTAGGTTGAAAACTTGTAGCCGCGTGCCGACTCGAACTTATCGACGGCTCGCATCAAGCCGGTATTGCCTTCCTGGATGAGATCGAGGAAACTCAATCCGCGATTGCGATAGCGTTTGGCGATGGAGACGACCAATCGCAGGTTTCCGGCCGAAAGCCGACGCTTGGCCGTATCGTATTCGTTGGCCAAACCGTTGATCTTGCCGATGCGTCGAGCGAGCGTGGCCGGGCTTTCCAGTGTGATCTTCATCAAATGGCACAGTTCCTTGCGAAGCACGGTTCGCTGCGCTGCCAAGGCCGGGCGGCGTTTGGTCTCTTGAATCTTCGCATACAGATCGCTCATCTGCTGCGAGACGAGCTCGAGCTTGTCGAGGATCGGCTGCAAACGCTGCGTTCGCAGGCACAGTTCTTCAATCAGCCGCACGGCGCGGGCGCGGCGGGCGACCATCCTCCTCCAGGCGGCACGTCGCGCCTTCTGCGGCTGATTCTTGCTGATCGCCACCGCAAAGTCTTTGCGGTTGAGAATTAGAATTTGATCGAGCGTGTGCAAGTTGGGTGTTAAGACCTTCAAGAGCCGCTTCTTCTCGCGGATGTTGATTACGGAAACCTCGATCGTGCGGTCCAGCCGTGCCCGACCGTCGCGGATGTTCTTCAACATCTCGACTGCCGCGTGCAATACGTAATCGGTGGCCAACATGGTTTGTCGGAATCGCCGCCGGGCACTCTTGATCTGCATGGCCGAATGGATCTCTTCCGGCCGCGTGAGCAAGGGAATCTCGCCCATCTGCATCAGATAGATGCGGATCGGATCGTCGATCTGGTCGTCGTCGCCAGTGACTTTCTCGACGATGGTTTCGAGCTCGACTTCCAGTTCGGCATCGATATCGGCATCCTCGTCGTCGACGATTTCATCTCGGACGGTATCGATGGTGTGCGAGTCGTCCCGCTCGAAGACGTCGTCGGTCAGCAGGTCTTCGTCGATGGGCCGCTTGCCATATCGGGCGGCCGATTTCTTGGCATCGCCCTTGGCGTGCGGCTTCTTAACCGGGGAAATCTTAGGGGCGACGAATTTGGCGGCGGCTTTCGACATGTGGCAGTCCTTCAAGAAGCGGTTTGTTCCTGGGTGCTGGATCGGTGGCATCTTAGGAAAGCACGCCGTGCGCCGTTCCGCGCCAAGACCCCAAGCAACTATTCGCCTTTGCCGTAAGACATTGTATGCAAAGGACTTGCACAAAGACCAGGGCGCGACGACCGATTGACAAGCTCGACCCACGTGGATTTTCGGCAACATGAGGTGGCAATGGACGTTGCGTCGCGGCAACATCGGCAGCGTTTTCCGCGTCCGGCCTACCAACCCTATTAAATCCGGGCCAGATCGATGCACTGGTGTTTTGGCAAAGCAATAATCTGGACTTTGCAGTTCTTTTGGGCTTTTCTCGCCAAATTGCTTGTACTATCTTCCGGTTTTTTGCATAATGAGGGGTGGGATGGTTTTGGTGACGCGGCCGCAGAGGCCCGTCGGACTCCGATCCGCTCGTCTTGTATCGACTCTGGCATTACTGGGAGGTTCCGATGATTCTGCGCAGACACGCACACGTTTTGGGCTTGTTGGTGTTGGCGGCCGCAGCCGCTACGGCGAGTGGCACCCTTTCGGCGGCTTCTTGGACCTGGGATCCCGATGGATCGCATACGCTTGGCGGTGCCGGCACCTGGAGCGCCGCCAGTTCCAACTGGTGGGATGGTGCGGTCGAGAACGCCTGGACTGGCCCCGCCAACGACGCCACCTTCGCCGGCACCACGGGCGGCGGCGTCATTCTCTCGGGCAGCCTCTCGGCCGGGAACATCACCTTTAGCACCACGGGCTATACGCTTTCCGCCGGTACGCTCACCCTCGTTGTTCCACATATCTTTTTCTGCTATTGGTGAAATGGGGCCGTTGGGGGATC
>JANXOJ010000695.1 GCA_025353625.1 Planctomycetota bacterium
CGGCGCGACGCCCCAAATCGTTTCCATTGCCAGACCATACAACAGCATCTGCATTTCGTAATGCTCAGTGGCCGTCTCAGCAACGTTTTCTTGGGTCACTTTGTTCGTTTTGTAGTCGATGAGATGCCAGCCGCCGGCACCATCGCGATAGAGACAGTCCATGAAGCCTTGAATATAGGTTGTATCTAGTTGTGGTGCCGGTGTTGCGCCTACACGTGTCGCGCCACCATTGTAATTCGGCGGCCAAGCGAGGAGGAACTCCAGTTCCGGGTGAAGTTGCGAGGCCGAGCGGATTGCCGCCCAGCGCGGCGAGCCGGTCAGCCGGTTAATCAGGTCGTTCGCACTTTCTATTTCCGCGCTTCCCTCGATCAATTGACGCCGGGAATGTTTTAGCACCAAAGTTTCGATCGAGGTCGGAGAATTGTCCGATGCCACAGTCAAGTCGGCGAGGACCGCGTGAACGAGCGTTCCAAGTCCCAAGGAGTCGATTCGCACGGTCGGCTCGGTCGATGGAAACGCTTCAGCCGTCATCGGCACTTCATTTGGCGGCAAGTGCAGGCTTCCCCTCAAACGAGAGAACGAGTATTGGCGTCGCGCATTCACTTCCGGCGGGACAACGCCCAAATGGTCCGGCACGATTCCCTTTCCAGCCGCAACCAGTTTTTTCGCCTTTTCGAGAACCGCGTTTAGATCGTGGCGTTTCTCCTTGACCGATTCCGATCCTATCAGCGGAGGTGCTTGCCGCGAAACTTTTGCCAAAACGGTGTGGGGCGATTTCAGTGCCGCGCCGCGTTCCAGATCGAACCGTCGCTTGAGCATTGCCATCCAAGGGCCGCGCGTCTTCTCCAGTGCCTTGAATCCCGCCGAGATTACCAGATAGTCGGCGGCGCGCGTGGCGGCCACATATAGCAAGCGGCTCAGTTCGGCCATTTCCTCGTCGGCTTCGGCCTGCATGAAGAGATCGTAGCCGCTGGTACATCCCGAAAGGCGAACCATTGGCCCCAACTCCGCGTCGAAGGCAACCTGATTGCCCGCATGGCGCCGCGGC
Organism: Planctomycetota bacterium; assembly: GCA_025353625.1. Classification (GTDB taxonomy): domain Bacteria; phylum Planctomycetota; class Planctomycetia; order Pirellulales; family Thermoguttaceae; genus JANXQG01. Next base: position 1,049 of record JANXOJ010000695.1, read on the forward strand.
CGATCGACGTCGACGACAAAGACAATTGGGAACTCCAAACCCTTCGACTGATGGATCGACATCAGTCGCACGGCGTCGATCGATTCGGATTGCATCGCGGCCAACGGTTCATCGGGCTGCCGTGCGACGAACTGCGCAAGTTGTACGATGAAGTCCGAAAGCGTGAAAATGCCCGAGGCATCGAACTGCCGCGCCTGGTCAATCAGCTTATGCAGGTTGGCCAGTTTCCTTTCACCGAGGAATTCCGAAAGCAGCAAGGCATCGTAGCCCGTGCGATGGAATGCATCTTGAAGCAGACCGACGATCGGCACGCGGTCCTTTTTTTCGCGCAATTCGCGCAGCGTGACGGTCGCAAACAGCGCTTTGACGTGCTGCTCTTTGTCGAGGCCAACGCCCCTACTGGAACTCGACAATCGTTCGAGGCCCTCGGCAAGTCCGCCGCCGTGCTTGGCCAGCCGATAGAGCGTTTCGTCCAGAAGACCAAACATGGGGCTGCGAAGGACGCCGGCCAAGCTAACTTCATCGCAAGGACTGGCCAGCGTGCGGAGGAGGTTGACGACATCGTAAATTTCCTGCTGCGCGTAAAAGGCATGTCCGCCGACGAGGTAATAGTCGATGCCGTGACGCCGCAACGCCTCTTCGTAATACTCGACGTTCGTCAGCGCGCGAAATAGTAGCGCGATATCGCCGGGACGAACCGGCCGCACCTTGGGTTGGTCTGTACGGGCGGCCTCCTCATCCCATGCAAGTGCCTCGCCCGAATCGAGCATGCCGCGAATTCGCCGAGCGATCCAATCGGCCTCGCGGCGTCGGCACTGTTTCGCGGGCGAGCCGCCATCGTCGTCCCATGCAGCGGACGGCACGGCCGCAGTGGTTTCTTCGGCGTCATCGCCTTCGCCCTCGGCGTCCGGCGGAGCCTCTGCCCAAAGGAACTCGACGGACGGCACGGGGCCAAGCTGTTTGCGGTGCGCCTTCAGCGGTTCGTAGTCGGATCCAAGCTCGTCGCAAAAGAGCGCATTGACAAATTCAAGCACTTCCGGCTGACTGCGGAAGTTGAGCGTCAAGGGGAGCCGCCCCAGTGCCGGGATTTCATCGCGCAAACGTCGAAAGACGTGCGGATCGGCACCGCGAAAGCGATAGATCGATTGCTTGTGGTCGCCGACAAAAAATAGCTTGCCCTCCGTCACGCGGCCATCGCACAATGCTCGAACCAGTTCCACTTGCAGCGGATCGGTATCTTGGAACTCATCGACCAACAAAAGTTTGGTTTGTGCGGCGAGACGCTTCCGCAAGTCGCCTTGGTTCTCGGCCGTGAGAAGCTCGCGGGCGCGGATCAGAAGATCGTCGAAATCGAGGGCCGCAAGTTCGTCTTTGCGCTGCTGGAAAGCTTCCGATACGCCCTGGGTGACGGCCAGCATATCCAACGCCGTCTCGGCGGCGGGACGAGCGGCAACCGGATCGAAGGCCGCTTGCTCTTTGACTTTGTCGATGGTGCCGCGAAGTTCCTTGGCTGCGTTTTGAAACGATATGTATACGTCCTCGCTCGACCACGCTTTCTTCGCGCCGCCACCCTGAACGCGGGCCGCGTTGTGGATTTCAGCGAGCGAGGTCAATGGATCGGTGGTTTCGACCAGCTTGGGCAGCTTATCCAGCAAAATATCGCAACGCTCGCGCATCGTGGCATGGGATGGCATCTCGCGTCCGACGATCTCCAAAATCGCTTTTGCTGCCGGTGAGTCGGCGACTTTTGCCAAAACTCGCGGCAAGGCGTTCGTCTTCCAGAAGTCGGACCAACGGGCGACAAGCTGCTCGGGCGTTTCCTTGCGCCACCTTTCCCAGTCGATCGTTTGACGCTCGGAGAGCAGATGGCCAATCATTTCACGCAGCGACCGCAGCCCGTAGGTCACCACCAGGCGCAATACCGCCTCTTCGCGAGCGGCAAGTCGTTCGCGAAGTTGGTCGTCGAGCAGCTCGAAGAGCAAGGTTTGCGTGGCCGTCGCATCCAGAACCTGAAAGTGCGGATCGATCCGAGCTTCGACGGCATGGGAACGCAAGAGCGAGCCGCAGAACGAGTGGATCGTGCTGATGCGGGCCGAATCCAATTCGCGGATCGTGCGGAGCCAATGATTGGCATGGGCTTCCTCCGCGTTGAGCAGGCGATCCGTACAAGCGGTGCGAATGCGCTCCCGCATTTCTCGCGCGGCGCGCTCCGTAAAGGTGATTGCCGTCAATTGGTCGAGCCGCAACGGCCCTCCCGACCGCGCGGGGTCGAGGCACGATAGAAATCGCTCCGTCAGCACAAACGTCTTGCCGCATCCGGCACCGGCGGCCAAGGCCACGGAGACTTTGGTCGTGCCGATTGCCGCCTGCTGCTGAGGGGTATGCTTAGGTTTTAGGGGCGCGGTGGCTGCCATTTCTTCTCCAACGATCGAACCTGATTGATGCGGCAAACGGTTTTGAAAGGGCAACGGCCCGTGCAATCGGGGTCGTCGCTCCAAACGGGAAACTGGCCTTGGCGCATCCCATGCACGAGGCCGACGACCGTGTCGGCAACTGTCTGGCGAAGTTCCTCCCACGTTTGCGTCGGGGTCAAATGTCCGTCGGTCACTTCGTACATCTTCAGTGCCTGTCGCGGCTTGAAACCGCCTTCGGCCAAGTACCAGTATCCGGCCTGCCACGGCAAGGCGTCGCGGTCGTTTAGAATCAGTTCGGCAGCGGCCAAGGCATACAGCGGCAGTTGCAGCACGGTTCCGCGCGCGACCGCATCAACGCTGAATCGCGCCGACGCGCCCGTCTTGTAGTCGAGGATATTGAAGACCGGCGTCCCTTCAACTTGGCCCACATCAATGCGATCGATGCGACCGCTCAAACGCACCACCTGCCCGTGGCTTTCTATTTCCAACGGCACATCCGTCGAGGGCGGGCCGTCGCCTTCCCTAAGTTTGCGTCCAAAGGAGATTTCAAACAACTCGGGCCGCAAGGGCTCGCGGCACTTGCTCCAGTGGGCGTCGTACTCCACATGTTGCGTGCGGTACTCGGCAATCCATTGCAGCAACATTCGCCGGTCAATTTCCCGCATCGCATCGGCCAAACTATCGCGGGGCGGTTTAGAAAGTGTTTTTTCAATGGTCTCGGCAAGCAGCTTTTGATAGTCGTCCTCGGCAAGCTCCGTTGGCGATTGCCGTCCGCCATGCGCCTGGTTCACTCGACGATGAAGCGATGCTAATAACTCGTGAGCCATCAGCCCCCGCTGCATGTAATCGACTTCCAGTTCCAATTCCTCCAGCGGCTCGATTTTCAAGACGCGGCTCATAAAAAACTGGTAAGGACAATACGCGTAGCCCTCCAACTCCGTCGCACTGAAAATCCGATCCTTGGCGAAGTCGCCTTGCAGGGCATTACCGACCTCCTTGCTCAGCATCCCTTCGGCCGCGACAAAGCGATCTCGATGCTGCCGTTCGAGCGAGAACGCCAGGCCGGCGTAAAGTCGTTCGGAAAAGGGACCGTCAAATTGTGCCAGACCGGCCAGCGATTCGGCCTTCCCCGACATTGCTTGGGCCACGGCGCGCACGCGAAAGGCGACGGGCGATAGCACTTCGTCTTCGCTGGGGACTGGGCTACGGTCGAGCCGTTCGGTTCGCGCGATCTTCGTCGCACCGCAAGCCTGCTCGACTTCCTTGAGATATGGACTTGGCGTTAGCGGCTGGCCCGATTCGTCGATTGCCGGATAGCTCAGGTAGAGTCGCCGTGCGGCGGATGTCAGTGCCTCGTAGAAGAGGAGCATTTCGTCGGTTTGGCGGTCGCTGCGCGTGGGAAGCGGCAGCCCTGCCTCGACCAGTTGCCGATATTCGCTCTCGCCATACAGGCGGTCCTCGCGCTCCGCCTTCGGGAAAGATTTTTCGGAAAGCCCGACCACAAACAGATAAGGAATCCGCAGGTGCCGCACGCTTGCCGCGGAAAGGATGCGAACGCGACCCGCCTCCTCGTTCGTTGTCTCCGGCGTCAAACCGGCGAGGATATCCGCGAGCGTCGAGCGGGCCTGATTTCGATCGAGTTGCGGCGCGTCTTGCCCCAGCCATCCGGCCAATTGCTGAATCTCTCGGACGGTCGCGTGCAGTTGCTCCCACGCCCGCTGATCGGCACGGCCTTGCATTTGGCTGACGATGCCAAGGCGTTGAGCCAGCCGCTGCCAGGCTAGGGCGAACTCGGCCAGCGTGCCGTGCTGGGGAAGCTCGTCGAGTGCGTCGGCCAATTCGCTCAACAGGGCGGAAACCACAACCACGTCCGGCGTCGGCTCGCCTTGCGACAGCCGAAGTAAGAGCCGCTCGCGTCCGCGCGGAATCTGCTGTTTTCGGATCGTACGTTCGGCGAGGGCGGTCGTCGTGCCGTGCCTCCAGGCATCTCCTTGCGGAGCAAAATAGTTATTGCCCAGGACGGCCAGCAGCGTGTGCATCGGCCAATCGTCGGCGTCGAGTTCCAGTAGCCGAACGAGCAGTAGGACTACCGGAGAGCGGCTCATCGGCTTGCCGCACTCCAAGTAAAACGGGATGCCCAACCGCTGGAAAACCTCGCCGATGAGGTCGGCCGCCGGCTGTGGACTGCGAAAGACAACGGCCACCTGCCCCGGCGGAACGGGCTTGCCGCCGAGCGTGCCATCGCCTTCAAGCAATAGCCGTTTGATCCGGTGGCCGATCAGTTCCAGTTCGCCGAGCGTACGTCCGCCGGCGAGGATTTCCAAGCCGGACGTATCGGCTGCGGGCTGCATGGTGCGCGGGTTGGTGAAGAGCATCCGTTCCAGATGGGCCATCGCCGGCCACGTCGAAGGTGAGGGACGCGCGACTTCCTCGAACCGCACGTTTGCGTGTCTCCGCTGTAGTTCGGCCAACGTCGTTAGCGGCTTGTGAAAGAGATCGCGTCGTCGCGGTTCGGGTTCCAACGGTAGCGATATCCAGATTTCGTCAGATTGCGCGGCAAGCAATGCAAGGATATCGTGTTCGGTCTTCGTAAAGTCGCTGAAACCATCGGCCACCACCATCGATCTTGAATTTTGCGACCGATCGGAACGTAGATAATTGCGTGCGAGCCAGAACTTTCCTTCCGCATCGTAAAGCTGATGATCTTCGAGTTGTTTCTGATACGCCCGATAGATCGCCAGCAATTCGCGGTCCTTTTCCGTCGTGCCACGACCTTCACACGCTTCGGCCAAATGTGCCGGCCAAATTTCCAAGCGTTTCAACTCGCGGATGAAATCGCAAACGAGATCGAGCATTCCGGTCGTCTGCGCAATCGGCCCAAAATGTCGTAGGCGGCCCGCCTTATGCTCTTCATCGATCAATTGCCGAATGAGATGCCGCTTGAGCATCGGACTCAACGGACGAACCGGCTCGGGCGAGGCCAGCAAGAGGCCCTCCGTGAACCGCGCGAACGTCGATATCCCCGGAGCAAAGCAGCCCGGCATGTTTCCATCGAGCAAATCGTTGCGGATTTCAGTAGCCGATCGCGAGGTCGGTGCCAGCCAGAGCATGCTGCCAGGCGGCGCGGTGGCCAACCGAGCACGATAGCTATCGAGCAAGCGACGCGTTTTGCCGCAACGGGCCGGGCCGGTCAGAATATGCAGGGTTGACGGCATGTTTCAGGAGTTTGATTTTGCATTGAAGAAGAATCGGGCTACATTCCGTTGAGAGTTTCACCATTCTCTAGGCTTGGGGGTGGTAATGTCAAGCTGTCGGGCGGACAGCAGATTGGGCGGAGCGGTGGTCGGGCGCGCAGCGGGTTCCGATTCCAGGTCCGGCGGGTTATAATAGAAGCCGCGATTGGGCCGGTAATCCCAGTCAATCCGAATCGGCC
>JANXOJ010000090.1 GCA_025353625.1 Planctomycetota bacterium
GTTCAAAAGACAGTCGTGATAGGCTTTCTCGACCCACGCCGCAGCTTTGAAGAGCGTCCGTTTATCCACGCCGCTCGGCGTCGCAGAATCAGAATTGCCGTGGGGATGTTTTTGTAACGCGATGCCGGCCTTGTCGGCCAGCATTGCCAGAGCCTCGGGAAAACCGATCCCTTCCTTCTTCATCAGAAAGCTGAAAACGTCACCACGGCAATTCTGATTCTGCGACGCCGAGCGGCGTGGATAAACGGACGCTCTTCAAAGCTGCGGCGTGGGTCGAGAAAGCCTATCACGACTGTCTTCTGAACGTCCCGGAGGCCGAACCGGCTCGTCGTTACTTTCAAGATCGCGGCATCACGGCGGAAAGCATCGAGAAGTTCCAACTCGGATTTGCACCCATGGAATGGGACTGGATTCTCCAACGAGCCGGGGGCAGCGCGAGCCGGGCGAATGTATTGGAATTGATTGGCGTTCTCGGACGGGCCTCGGAAGGCGGGAACCCCTACCAGCGATTCCGCGGGCGCGGACTATTTCCGATTCACGATCCTCAAGGCCGGTCGGTTGGCCTGGGCGGCCGCTTGCTGCCGGGGGTCGAAATTAACAGCCCGGCCAAATACTACAACACTCAAGAGACGACGCTGTTCCGAAAAAGCCGTCTACTATATGCTCTGGATCTTGCCAAGGACTCGATTACCAAGTCCCGAACCGCACTGGTCATGGAAGGCTACACCGACGTCATTATCGCCCATCAATACGGTTTCACGAATGCAGTCGCCGTACTCGGTACGGCATTGGGCGACGCTCATATCCGCGCTTTGAAGCCGTTTGCGAGCCGCATTGTTCTCATGCTCGACGGCGATGACGCCGGTCAAAAGCGAACCAACGAGGTCTTGGAGCTTTTTGTCGCGCAGCAGGTCGATTTGCAGATACTCACCCTGCCCGACAATCTCGATCCGTGCGATTTTCTTATCGAGCGCGGTGCGGAGGCGTTTGCCAACTTGCTAGCCAACGGTACAGTTGATGCGCTCGATCATGCCTTTCACTCTGCCACTCGCGGAATCGATCTCGATCGCGACGTTCACGCCGCCAGTCAGGCCCTGGAGCGGCTCATCGGCATTTTAGCGAAAGCCCCGCGATTGCGGTCGGACAACAGCACGGAAAACCGGCTCCGGGAAGCAAAGTTCTTGGAGCGACTGGCCGTTTTGTTCCGCATCCATGAAACCGATGTTCGCCGCCGTTTGACGGAAGTCCGCCGCACGAAGGCAAAAGGCTACGATGCCGCTGCCGATTCTTCTACCGATTCTTCAGCGTCTCCCGAGCCTTCCTGGCGACCCGGCGACGCGCTGGATACTTACGAGCGCGAGCTGATCGAGCTCTTGATCCTTTACCCCGATACGTGGTCCGTCGCTCGCGACGGCTTCGGCGCGGTGCAATTCACTTCGCCCGTGCTGCGGTCTATTTTTGAAACAGGCTGCCGGCTTTTGGACGACAGCGTGCTGCCCGATTTTGACCGGCTAATCCTTGAATTCGACGACCCAGCGGTGAAAAGCCTACTGGTCGATCTCGACGAACAGGGCCGGGCCAAAGGGAGCCGCATGGCCGAACCGACAGCGTTAATGAGCGATCTCTTGAAAGCATTTCATGGAAAGGAGGTGGAACGGCAGCGGCCCGGCCAATTGGTCGCGCTGCGCGAAGGCAATCTGGACAACGACCAGCAACTCGACATGCTGGAACGCATTATGCAACAACAACGAAGCCGGCAAGGTATTTCGGACCCCATGGAAGGGTGACGATGCTTTGGCACGGGCGATTGCTTAAAAGAGGATTTAGGAGTTACGACTTGGATTTTAAGACTGTGAACTGAGAACTTGGAATTACAACTAGCTCGCACATTTTCCCCCGTGAAATCGCTGCTAGGAACCAAGTTCTAAAATCCAAGCACACTTCTGTTAGCCCTCAATCGCAATTTCGCAAGTACCCAAGACGCCGTTTCGGCGTGAAAGGAGTCGCGACGTGGATTTATTTGAGAAGGAATTTCAGGAACTGGTAGCCAAGGGGAAATCCCAAGGATTTTTGACCTACGACGAAGTCAACGAGTACCTGCCCGACGAAGAGGTTAATCCCGACAAACTCGACAACCTGCTGATCGCCCTCGAAGAAGAGGGGATCGATTTGGTAAATGAAGCTCCGGCACCGGAGTTCTTCGACATGACCGAGCAGAACGATTCCCGCGAATCGTTTACGGAGCCGCTGCACGACGGCGAAATCCCCGGCGGTTCGGCCGACGCCCCTCCGACGCCCGCCGATATCGGCAAGTTCAGCAGCGATCCGATTCGCATGTACCTCTCGCAGATGGCCGAGATTCCGCTCTTGAAGCGGGAAGAAGAAATTTCACTCGCCAAGAAGATCGAAGTCACGCGGAAGCGATTCCGTCGCACGGTTATCGGCTGCAATGTGGCGATGAAGAACACCCTGGCCACGTTAGCCAAGGTGCATGGCGGGTTTCTGCCCTTCGATCGCACCATCAAGGTTTCGCTCACCGAGCGTCTCACCAAGGAACAGATTTCGGCCCGCATGCCGCACAATCTGAAGACGCTGACCTACCTCGACGAGGCCAACAGCGAAGATTTCCGCAAGCTTTTGAGTCGGAAAACGTCCGACGACGAGCGGGCATTGGCGCGGAAGCGGTTCATTCGCCGCCGCCGCAAGATGCTCACGCTGGTGGAAGAACTGAGCCTGCGAACCCGTCGCGTGCAGGCCATGATGCGGCAGATGGAGGACTCGCTCGTTCGCATGGACCAAATCCGTGCCCAACTCCGCGTCTTGCCAGCAATCGCTGGAAATCTCGACCGGCGGGCGAACCTTCGCCGCGAACTGCGGGATTTGATGGTCGATACCCAGGAAACGCCCAAAAGCCTCCGCAAGCGTTGCGAGGTGATGCAACGCCAGTATCAGGACTACGAGTCGGTCAAGCGCGAGCTTTCCGGCGGAAACCTGCGGCTGGTCGTCTCCATCGCGAAGAAGTACCGCAATCGGGGGCTTAGCTTCCTCGACCTCATTCAGGAAGGCAATACCGGCCTCATGCGGGCGGTCGACAAGTACGAATATCGCCGTGGCTACAAGTTTTCCACCTATGCCACTTGGTGGATTCGTCAGGCAATTACGCGGGCAATTGCCGATCAGGCCCGCACGATTCGCATCCCGGTCCACATGATCGACGTGCTCAGCAAACTGCGAAACGTATCGAAGCGGCTGCTGCAAGAGCTGGGCCGCGAGCCTTCCACGGAAGAACTGGCCATGTCCGCCGATTTGGGGGTCGAGGAAGTTCGTCGAGTTTTAGGCATGGGAAGACACCCGGTAAGCCTTGACCGACCGGTTGGAGAAAGCGAAGATAGTAGTTTCGGCGAATTCATTGAGGACGGCGGGCTTCCGCGTCCCGACAAGGCCGCCGGAATTGAACTGCTCCGCGAAAAAATTGAGTCGCTCCTTAAAACCCTCACCTACCGTGAACGTGAAATCATCCGCCTCCGCTACGGCTTGGGCGATGGCTACACCTACACGTTGGAAGAGGTGGGACGAATTTTCAAGGTTACGCGCGAGCGGGTCCGGCAGATCGAGGCCAAAGCGGTCAAGAAACTGCAACACCCCGTTCGCAGCCAACAGTTGTCCGGCTTCCTCGAACGCGCCGCATGATTGCTCCCTTCGTCCGATAAGGGCAGATTGGCCGGCCCGCAACATCTCCCCTCTCCCGTACGCGGGAGGGGGGCAAGGGCTGAGGGCACTTTTTTACGCCACCGGTTCAACCACCGGCATCCCCCGCACTTCGAGTCGGGTGGCGTCGAGCGTTCGGATCCATAAGCATCCGATGCGAAGACCCACCCATATTCAAAACCCATGCTATCCCCACGAGCCGCGGAGGTTTTCCTTCGCGGCTCGCCTCGTTTCCACGCATCCCACGAATTGAGTACCGAAAAGATGTCATCATCCACGCTACCCACCGTCAGCATCGATGTCCTTCGCACGTTGCATCGCATCCACAAGCAACTCACCGACCTCAAGGGCCGCCGCGATCGCGGCCCCAAGGCAATCCTGGCCTGCGAAGCCAACGTGAAAGCGCGCGAGGCAGAACTCAACAAGGTTCGCGAAGACCTCAAGACGATGCGGAAAAACATCGATGCGAAACAGCTTCAACTCAAGACGACGGAGCAGAAGATCAAAGATCTCAACACCAAGCTCAACACGGCGGCCAGCAATCGCGAGTACCAAATCTTCAAAGACCAAATCGCTGCCGACACGATGGCGAACAGCGTATTGGAAGATGAAATCATCGAGATGATGGACAAGACCGAGGCTTTTGTGCCCAAGATCGGCGAGGCCGAAAAAATCCTCAAGGCCACCCGCGACAAGGCCGCCTCGGTCAAGGACGAAGTGCAAGCGCAAGCCGACACCGTGAAAGGCGAAATCGTCCGGCTCGAAGGTGAGTTAAAAGTGTGCGAACAAGAGCTACCTGCCCCAGTTCGCGACATGTACCTCCGCCAAGCGATGAAGAAGGGCGAAGACGCGATGGCCGAAATAGTCGACGGAGCTTGCGGCGGCTGCTATCAGCAGATACCCATCAATATCCAATCCAACATCCGCATGTTGCAACCGAATTTTTGCAAGACGTGCGGACGATTACTTTATTTTCCGGAGGAGTAAAAAGGACGGCGAAATGTACGGCACCCGAGATTGGGCGACCGTCACATTTTTCTTCCCGTTGCATTTTTTCAAAAACCTATCCGAAGACCAAATCCACGATGCACAATTATTCCAGCCTCATGGTCTTCGGATAGGTTCGTTAGGACGAGAGCCGACTGCCGGATCGATCCATCTGCTCGGAATCGCGGGTCCGATCCTGGGGGTGACCGGGGGGTTAAGAAGGCGATTCACTGTTCTCCAATCCGGCAGCCGGCCGAGTTCTCTTATTTTTGTACGGCGGCTGCATTGCTCTCACAACACCCATATTTTGCCATACTTATGTGTGGAGAGTATGAACGGGAGACAATGTATTTGTTAGGAGTCGTGTAGCGTTTTGTTCACAAACAGAGATCTTCGTGGCGATTTGGAAGCTAAGACAAGAGCGGTGGTTTGGCAACCGACCTTCAAAGAGGAATACATTCAAGTTTCTTGGTTCGATTTAAGCGGAATGGCGCAAGCCATCCGGTACCAGTGCTGGTGCGGTGACGGGGCCGACATCGGGCGAAACACCGGAAGGCTCGCGCCTTTCCAAACCACGTCAAGAATTGTCAGACATGACGACCAATCGGTCATTCCTGGGGCTTTCCATACTTGACTGGCTTAGGAAACATTCGTAGAATTGATCGATTAACGACGGCCCAAAGGCGCGAGAGAAATCGAGACGGCTATGAGAGTTTCCGCGAAAACCGAGTATGCGTGCATTGCTATGGTGGAATTGGCGGCTCATTATGGCTCGAGCGAGCCGGTACGCATCCGCCGCATCGCCGAGCGACACGACGTGCCGCCGCGGTTCCTGGTGCAAATCTTGCTCCAACTCAAGGGGGCCGGGTTGGTCGCTAGCGTGCGGGGCGCGGCCGGCGGCTACCACCTCGTTAAGCCGCCGCAAGATATTTCCTTGGGCCAAGTTATGGAAGTTATTGACGGTTCACCGGAAGAAAAAGGCCAAACGAGCAGTGCATCGCCCGAGTCACCGGCCGTCAAAGTACTTATGCAGACTTGGAAGGAAGTTAGCGATGTTCAGCGGAAGATGCTGGAAGGGATTAGTCTCGCGAACCTTCTCGAGCGGGCGAAGGCCCAGGACGAGCAGATGTACCACATATAGCGCTATTTTTATAACCCGATTGATTTGAGCCAAGAAGCGGCGTACAATTGAGTCGGTTCTGCGGCGTACTGTTTCAACACCGGTTTTTGCGCCCGAAATGGGGCAATACCTTTTCTAAAGGGATTTGAGCGATGCACGCCACTCTTGCTTTATGCGTCATGTCGATTGGCGGTTGGGTCTCCACGGAGTCGGAGATTACCACCCTCCCGCTCCACGAGAACCTCTCCATTTACAACGATATTCAAGACCGTGAGTTGAAAGAAAACACGCGGCGCGCCAAATTACCCAAGGTGCCGACCATCGGCGAATATGCTCCTTCCGGAGATTACGGCTCTTCGCCACGCGGATATCGGCCCACGAACCCGACAGCTAACACCAGTCGGCCTGGACCAATAGGGGGGATTCCGCAGTCGCCGACCAGTGCCGGTGACATTGGAACCGGTGGGCGACCGCTTCCTAGTGTGCCGACGGGTGGTTTGCCGGGCGGCTATTCAGGACAATCCGCTTATCCTGGCCAATCCGGCGGATATTCAGGAAACAACGATCCTTATGCAAATCGTCAGGTTCCCGGCTCGAATCCCCTCGGGCCAGGAGCACAGGTCAATCAGATACAGCGTGCCGCTGTCGCGAATCGAGCCAGCAATTATACATCGGAGTATTCGGCATCGTCTTATACTAGCCGATACAGTGGAGGTGCAACGCAAAATCCGCTTCTCAACAACTCATTTGATGCCTCGAAGCCCTACGACTCGTACCAGCCCCCATCGGGCGTTAGTCCTTGGCAAAACCTCTACAATCAGAACACCAGCAACGGCACGAATAATCCCTATTATAGTGCCGTAAGGCCGGCATTGCAGCAACAGCAGTTCAATCAGCGCATCAGTTCCCAAATCGGCGGCGTGCCCGGCACCGGACAACGCTCGGGAACAGGTAACGCCACCCCCGGCATTGAGCAGCCGGTTGAAGGTGCGGGAATGGTGAACCCCAACTCTTTCATCAACTACGGAAATTACTATCCTAAGTAGGCGTTTTAGGGGTGGACTATGCCCCGTTCTCGGCGAGCGTAGCGACTTGGATCCTCTTGGAAGCTGGTGAGGCTCGCCGAAGTCGAGAAGAGGTAGAGCCGCTTGTTCCATACTGCCGAATGATCGACCGTCCCGACAACCTCGCGGCCTTCTTCCGTCGCCACCACCGGGTCGATGCCGCCAAACGCCGGTGCAAAGCGATCCGGTGATTGGACAAACTGTTCGGCATTTGCCGCACTGGCGAAAGCGTACGTCCGCCCCTCAAATTCAACTTTATTCTCGACGCTTCCGGCAACCCAGCGGTCGCGATTGTGTAGTTCGACCGGGCAATACCCATCCAAGGCAAGCCGCGACACTTCGCTGGCGGGCATCGTTTTTTGCTCCACCACATTTTCCACCAGAGGGCTGGCGGTTACATACGATTCCGGTGCCAAGGATGTGCCCCAATCGGCACGCACGATCGAATCGCCTTGGGATGCAATGTTGGAATTTTCCTTTTCGGTCGTCGTGCTGGCCCGCATGCGATCCAACCGGCGGTCGTCCATTACGGGCTGCGCATAAGACTGGCGTTCGATTTTTGGCAGGGCCGGCGTATCCTCCGCAGGCGATGTGGCGGACTTCTTGGGCACTAAAGTATCGCTGCCCGGCGATGCCGATGGCTTTGGCAGCGCGGAGTCCGAAGGGTATTGCAGATTGTCGCTAGGCTTCACGTTTTCTTTTGACTTTTCCACTTTGGATGGCTCCGCATCCTGGAACACAGGGGCCAGCGGATCGGTGGTTGATGGCAAACTACCCCCCTTATCGCTTTTTGGTTTATCGAGTGCAGGCAAACTCGGTTGATCGGGCCCTCCCAGGCCGGGCAACGCCATCGGGCCGGGCTTTTCGGCATTCGGCAATACACCCTTGTCCCGCTCGGGATTGTCCGTCTTTGGCGTAAGGCCACGATTGATGTCGAGTTGCGAACGCGTTGGGGATGTGTCGCCACCCGATTCCTTGGGAACGGGCAATGCTGAATCCGGATGGCTGTCGTCAATCGACGGCTTGCTAGGAACGATCGGTGCCCGAGGAAGCGGTTTAGGAACTTCACCGGGCGGGGCCGGGATCGGTTCGCTGCCGACACTCGACGAGAACCGTTGATCCGGCCGAGGCTGAGGAAACTGCCGCCAGCTCGGGTCGTTGAAGCCCCACGTGCCCGGATTGGGGGAACACTTGCCGCTCTGATTGCAATCGCATTTTGGTCGTATGGCGTACGACTGCGCGGAGAGTTCCGTCTGCGATGCAAGACTTATCGAGAACGCGACACCGAAGCCGCATGTTGCAATCCATCGCATTGATTTCACCATGTTTGTTTAAGGGGTTGTTTGCTTTTAGAATCCATTGCGCGAACGGTTGTAGTTTCGTCCCATGGTCTGGAAGCCACGGATCGTCGAGTTGCCTAGGCCCATGATGCCGGCGAGCCATTCGATGGGTGCCGTGACCTTCGCTACGACGTTGCTGAAGGTCACCATCTCGTCCTCGGCGATGAACACGCGGTCGCCCGGCAAGAGTTGGTAGTTCGTTGCCGTCTGGGCACCTTGCGTGATCGCGTCCCACTCGATGGGCAATATCTGCTGGCAGCCAAAATCGTGCGGAGCGGGCCGTGCTATCCATATATGCTTGCTCGATATCTGCGACAGACCGTTGATCTGACTCACCGCGTCCAGCACCGTCTCG
>JANXOJ010000029.1 GCA_025353625.1 Planctomycetota bacterium
GTGGATACACGACTAGCATTTGGGAAAGACGGCCTGAAGGTTACGATACCGGACCGGTATCAGACCGAGGTCCTCGAATGGAAATCCGCGGCGCCGCTAGCCGACGCAGTTGCGGCGATCGAAGCGGCACTTTGCCTTGAGCGAAACTTGGTTCGCCGCCCCATAGAGCTTGCCTTCAACTTGCCCTTCCAGTTCCATGCGAGCGACGTCGGGCGCGACCTCCTTCAGCACGACCTCAACGGAATTCGCCGTGACCTGCTCCAGGCCCAGGAGCAGTGCCACCGTATCGTTGGCGACCTTCCACTTCTGGCCAATCTTCATCGGCGTTGCCGGCAGAATCTGATCGACGGGCAGACTCTCGCCGGCGGCCGTAACAAGTTCCAATTCGTCGATGTCGAGCGTTCCCTGCGGGCTAAATGGCGTCGCTTTGCCGCCGACGATCTCCACGCCGATCAAACGGCGGTCGTCGCGCAAGGTCGGCTTTTGTTCCGACGTGCCGCGCTTCACGTTGGCCGCAGCCTCGTTGTAGTAGCGAACACTGCGGAGAGCCTTGTCCGAGGCATCGCCGACGGAAAGCATCTTTTCGTCGTAATCGCGGCGTGCCGATACGGAGACGGCCACACGCTCGGTCGCATCGCCCGACGCGGTCTTCGCCAGCACATCGCCGCTGGCCTCCAGCACGATGTTGACTCGATCGATCTGGCCGACTTGTCGCTGGCTTTGGAGCGTGAACGACTCGTCGTTTTCCGATTCGGCCGCTGTAAGGGCTGCTGGGGGGGCAAGGAGAAAGACAAACAACATTGCCGAAACGAAATATCGCATGGAATTGCTCGATGGTTTTGATGCAGTTTACTCGGCTGAAGCTTTGTGTCTTTATAGCAAACGATATGCCGTCGCCACAAGTTGAGTTTTGTTCGGGAGAGACGTGGAGAAGTGAAGAAGTGGAGATTATATCGGGCAATCGTACGCAACCGGCCTAACGTCGTCGAGCGGGAGCGACTCACCCTCGACGATCGCGGCTTCCCCCAGTTTGCGAAGGATATTCCGTGCGGATGGCGCTTGGTTGAACGCGCCCCCCTCCGATGCCGTGTTCGTCAACGGCGGTACCCGAGCCGAGCGCATTCCTGCTGCTGGCGGCGGCGATTTTAACGCTCGTCGCGCGGCGAAAATGGCCAAATTACCGATTTCGCTCTGCGAGAGGCGGGTGCGGTTTTGCAAGCGAAAAGGTGTAATTCCATCTCGCGGAGTGCGATGCGTACGTTGTTGAAAAAATTCTAGGGGGCCTATTGCTTCTTGTAATGGCAAGGTGTAGTCTGAAGGTGGGTTGCTATGGGTGTAAGACTTAGCAAGGAGCGATCAGATGCGTACCGTGTATCAAATTCCGGCGGTTCGGGAGCTCCGAGACCAGCAAGTCCGATTCGCCCCGCGAGAGAAAAAGCTGGAGCAGGTTGCCGCTGCCGAAAAGCTGATCGCGGAAATCGAGTTGGATCGCATCTATACCTACGAATATCTCTGTTACCGCATTACGCTTTACCGCCCGGAGTCGCATCGTGACCTCACCTTTGCGGGCCGCGAGGCAAAGCACGATCTGCGGCTCTTTGTCGAGGATTTGTCCGATGCGGCCGATGTTCCGGCCCATACGGCGGGCGAGCGCGTTATCACGGTTGAGGATCTTGCCAAGCGATTCAACGTCTCGACCAAGACGATCTCCCGCTGGCGGAATCTGGGTTTGATCAGCCGTCGGTTTGTCATGGACGGTCGCAAGCGAGTCGGTTTTTTAGAAAGCTCCGTCAACCGCTTTATCGCAAAGAATGCCGACAAGGTCCGCCGCGGCTTCCAATTCAGCCAGTTGAACGAAGAAGAGCGGGATCAAATCATCAAACGTGCCCGCCGCTTGGCGCAAGCCGGTGCTTCCTTGGCCGAGGTCGTGCGGCGGGTAGCGCGCAAGACGGGCCGCAGCCCGGAAACGGTGCGTGCAACGTTGAAACAATTTGGCCAAGAACATCAGGATTTGGCTGTTTTTAATGAAAATCCCGGCCCTCTCAATCGGGAAACCAAGCGGAAAATATATCAGCAATTCCATCAGGGCCAATCGGCGGACTTTCTGGGCAAGCAGTTTTCCCGCACGCGCACGAGTATCTACCGCATCATCGCGGAAATGCGGGCCGATCTGCTCACGCACCTTCCGCTAGATTTCATCGCCAACGACGAATTCCCCAAGGCCCTGCGCAATCCGAAGCGCGAGGAGCGGATTCTCACACCGATGCCGGTTAGCGACGAGCCGGCCAAGAAGGCCCGCCTGCCCTCGGGTTTGCCGCCCTATCTGGCCAGTTTGTATGAGGTGCCTCTGATGTCGCGCCTGCAAGAGGCACATCAATTCCGCAAGTTGAACTACCTCAAGTGCAAGGCGGCAAGCCTCCGCGAGAAGATCGATCCCAGCCACCCCAAGGCCAGCCTGATGGACCAGGTCGAGCGACTTTACGATGAGGCCGTGGAGGCCAAGAATCAGATTATTCGAGCGAATCTCAGGCTGGTCGTTTCCATTGCCAAGCGGCATGTGGGGCCGGTTGAGAATTTCTTTGAGCTCGTCAGCGATGGCAATGTTTCCTTGATGCGTGCCGTGGAGAAGTTCGACTACGCCCGAGGTTTCAAGTTCAGCACCTACGCGAGTTGGGCGATTATGAAGAATTTTGCCCGCACGATCCCGGACGAACATCGCTACCACGATCGATTCCGCACCAGCCACGAAGAGATGTTTACCGCGACGGAAGACGACCGCCGCGACCAATCGGAGATGGAAACGTCGCAATTCCAGCGGGAATTGCAGGTGGAAAAGATATTGAGCCAGCTCGACGAGCGAGAGCAAAGAATTATCATCAGCCGCTACGGTTTACAGCGAGGAAACGAGCCTCGCACCCTGAAAGAGGTCGGTGCCGACGAGGGGGTGACGAAGGAGCGAGTCCGCCAACTGGAGGTCCGCGCCATCAACAAGATGCGTCAGTTGGCCGAGGAAGAAAAGATCGACTTCGAGGAATAGATTCTCACTTCCTACCTCGTACGGAAGAATTGCAAAACCCAGATTTTTGTCGTGCGGCGTTGATTTTGCATGGGCACATTGCAAAGCCCCCATCGGTATCCATTTGAAAATGAGAGTGGACTTTCCCTTTGGGGGAGGGTACGATTGGCGCAGGGGTCGCATTTTCCGTCAGGGTCGGGTGGAACTATTTTCGGGCTAGATTTGGTTGCGCACTTCCCCGCTTCTTTTTAGGTGTACTAACATGAACGCCGATTTCTTTCCATCGCAGCGGGCAAAATTTCAACCGGCAAAGTTTGCGGCAATCGTCGCGATGTTTCTGGCTCTGGGCGTCGTTGCACCGACCGCCCAGGGGGCGATTACGCTCGTGAAGTATTGGGGCAGTTCAGGAACGGGAAATGGGCAGTTCAGGTATCCCGAAGGAATCGCGGTGAACGCGACGGGGCAAATCTATGTTGCCGACTCGAATAACAATCGCGTCGAGCGGTTCGATAACAATGGTACTTATCTTGGCCAATTCGGCGGCAGTGGATCGGGAAACGGCCAGTTCAACTTCAATTTAGGCGTCGCAGTGAACTCGGCGGGGCAAGTCTATGTGACCGACTATTATAACAATCGCGTCGAGCGGTTCGACAGCGTCGGCACGTATCAAACGCAGTTCAGTGCTACTTATCCAGGAAGTGCCGCAAGTGTCGGGCCATATGGCATTGCGGTAAATTCCGCCAATCAGGTTTACGTTGCGGATTATACTGCGTCGCGAATCGTGCGGTTTGACGGTAGCGGAATCTATCAGACAAACTTTGGCTCAATCG
>JANXOJ010000098.1 GCA_025353625.1 Planctomycetota bacterium
CGAGACGGTGCTGGACGCGGTGAGTCAGATCAACGGTCTGTCGCAGATATCGAGCAAGCATATATGGATAGCACGGCCCGCTCCGCACGATTTTGGCTGCCAGCAGATATTGCCCATCGAGTGGGACGCGATCACGCAAGGCGCCCAGACGGCAACGAACTACCAACTCTTGCCGGGCGACCGCGTGTTCATCGCCGAGGACGAGATGGTGACCTTCAGCAACGTCGTAGCGAAGGTCACGGCACCCATCGAGCGGCTCGCCGGCATCATGGGCCTAGGCAACTCGACGATCCGCGGCTTCCAGACCATGGGACGAAACTACAACCGTTCGCGCAATGGATTCTAGTGAGTCTGTAGGGCGTACCGCATCGCAGCCGATGCTTGAGAGGCGACGATCGCGCCGCTTTCGATCTCGAGCGACTTTGGCGGCGAACTTTTGCCCGAGGTTTCAAATACCAATTCGCGGCTTCCGCTGCCGCGCAAGTAAGTTGCCGAGCCATCCAATGTTGCAAGCCGTAGTTTGCCGCGCGCGGTTACCTGCTCATCGAAGGTCAACGTTATTTTTCCGTCGGCCGCTTTAACGTGCAAGACCTTCGGGCCAGTCGCGCTCTCGGGATCCCAGGTTCCGCCAAACGTCCAACGGGCAGTAATCTGTGTCGGCTGCGGAGAATTGTCCGCGGTCGAAAGGTTGTCGCGATGCCACGGGAAGTCGCCGCCCTTACGGTGACAGTTGTAAAAATAACACCGTTCGCCCCAGCGGTTCGACTTGTCGAGTTCGGCGTTCTTGGCTGCTTCCTTATAAGTGTAGCGTGCGATGGGCCTGTCCTTCATCGCCGCCGAGAACGTGCAATCGAGCAAATAAAGGGCCGCATCGAGATGGTGGCGGCCGAGCCAAAAGTCCTTCACGCCGTCGAACGAGCAATTTCGTAGCACGAACTTCTGATCCTTGCCCTTGCTGCCGTCGTGCCACAAGGCGGCCGTGGGAAAGACCTCGTGGAACGTGCAGTCGCGGACGAAGCACCAACCTCGCGGGCAAACGAAATCAACCGCCCCGCGAAAGTGGCATCGGGCGTGGTAGTAGCGGCCCGTGTCGCCCTTCCAGAGCGAAACCGTGTCGGCCCCTTCGCTTAGCACGTCGCAATCGACGATGACCGTGCGATCGCCGCGACCGTAAACCGTAAACGCATGGGCTGGCCCCGGTGCCGTGTTGGCTGCGGTGAGATTTTCAAGGACCAAGTCATCGGCTTGGATGTTGATGACGGCCCGACCGAGCTTATCGGGCTGCTTTTGATAGTCGTCGTTGAGCTGCGCGAATTCTATCCGCGTCCCCTTGCGGCTTTGTCCTCGCAGCGTGACGCAGGGCGTATCGATGCGGAGCTTCTCTCGGTAGACGCCGTCTTTGATGAAAACGACGATTCGCTCGCCGGTCTTGCGAGGCAGGCTATCGAGGGCCGATTGGATCGTTTTGAAGTTGCCGCTGCCATCGCTCGCGACGACACAATCGCTCGCGACGACACAATCGGCACGCAACTCCTTGAATGTAACATCGTCGTTTGCCGCAGCCACGCTTGCCAGTCGATACCAGCAAAGGATAGCTGCGGCAAACAATGATCGAGTGCGCACGTTCATGACTTGCAAACGTCGTATTACCGTTGGCTCTTAAGCAAATCGCGAATCTCGGTGAGTAACTCTTGATCCTTGGTCGGCGGGGGCGGTGCGGCAGCCTCTTCCTTCTTCGACTTCAAGATCAAGCCCAGGAACTTCACGATGAGGATGAACAGAACCAATGCCAAGATAATAAAGTTCACGACTTCGCCCAGGAACAACCCATAGGGTATCTTCTTGCCGGCGACTTCCGCCACCCAATCGGTATAGCCGTGTGCCGATGGCATCACAATGCTCACGAGCGGCATGATAATTTTCTCGACCAGCGACTTCACAAGGTTGCCAAACGCCGTGCCGATGATTACGCCAACTGCTAAATCGATCACATTGCCTTTGAGGGCAAAGTTCTTGAATTCGTCCACGAACGATAGTGCCTGCTTGCTCGGATTCATGCGGTTCCTCCTTAAAAGTTCTGGAAAATAGGCATCGTGCCCACGGTAGTGACTTGAGCGGAATTTAGCAAGGAATGCCAATTTTGTCAAGAAGAGAGTCTCGGGGGAATTGGAGAGGCTGTGGGGCGTGCGTGTTTTGTGTCGGGAACGATGAAATTTCATCTCGTGAAGCGAGATGAATACCTTGGGCGGCTTCGCCTTGACGCACGGCCGCCTTCTGGGGAAGATGCGTA
The DNA here is from genome assembly GCA_025353625.1 of Planctomycetota bacterium. Classification (GTDB taxonomy): domain Bacteria; phylum Planctomycetota; class Planctomycetia; order Pirellulales; family Thermoguttaceae; genus JANXQG01. Next base: position 2,291 of record JANXOJ010000098.1, read on the forward strand.
TCTCTAAAACCAGCCACTAGGAAGCCGCGAACCATGCAGACGCCCCTTTCCGCCCGGAACTTCGATCGCTGCTCAGTCGGGATTCTCACAGTCGCGATTTTGACAGGCGTACTGGTCCTGACGGCCGGCTGCGCCGAACGGCCCTGGAGTTTCTCGTTCGGCCAAACGCCGCCGTCTCGGCTAGAACACATTTCCGAGGCAAAGTTTGAGGAACGGGTACTCAAGGCTCAATCACCCGTCGTTGTCGATTTTTATGCCGATTGGTGTGGGCCGTGTCAAAAGCTCGGGCCCGTCCTCGAAGATTTTGCGCAGGAGCATCCCGAGATTCGCGTGGTCAAGGTCAACATCGACGAGAACCGCGAATTGGCCGCCCGGTACGAGGTTAAGAGCCTGCCCAGCCTGATCGTCATCCGTGGCGGGCAAGTCACGGCGCGAAGTGTGGGGCTCATCGACAAGGCGCGGATCAAGACGCTCGCGGGGATCGTCGAGCCAAACACTTTTTCCGCCCAATCGGATGTTGCCGCACGGCCGCCGCAATGAGGGAGGCGACGGCCAAAAGCCCTAACGTTCCCGGTTCTGGCACGGGCGTCGGTGCCGGAACTGGCCCCGCCCCTGGCAGGGCACCAAAGGCAAGCGTGCCACCATCCTCCACCTCAACTTCCAAGCCGTCTGCCAATGCAGCGGAATTCACGAGCTGCACGGTGCCCCCGAGAACATCCAAGCATCCGGTAAAGTTGTTCGCACCGCTGAGTGCCAAGGTTGCGCTGTTCGTCTTGGTCAGACCGCCTAGGCCGGTGATTGCTCCGGCAAGGGTAACGGAGTGGCCGGCCGAATCGATAGTGGCCATGCCAGCCACGTCGAGCAGAGTCAGCGGCACGTCGGTCCAGAGGTCTCCGGTGGCTTGCAAAGTGCCCCCGCTGAAATCGAACTCCGCCATGCCCGACCCTCGATTCAAAACGTTCAGCATCAGCAATCCGCCATTGAGGCGATAGGTGCCGACAGAACCAGGACTGTACGCCAGATAAAGTCCGTCGGCCGTGGTATTTGTGCCGCCCGACTGCGTGAAACTGCCGCTGCCGCTGTAGCCGACGTACTCGGTCGGCACGTCGAGCGACCCCGAACCGCTAAGATTGTAGGCACCGCTGCCAATCGCTTGATTGCCGACGGAGAGCGCGCCGAATTCATCGACGCGATTCGTACCGCCGGATTGCGAGAAGGTTCCGTTGCCGGCGTCTCCCACGTACTCGATGAGTGCCGAGACACTTCCATTTCCATTGAGGTTAAACGTCCCATTGCCACCAGCCCTGTATCCAACGCGCAAATCGCTTGCCGCAGTGCTATTACCGCCAGTTTGGGTAAATTGGCCGGTGCCCGAGTTGCCCACGAGCAACGAACGGGTGTCGAGCTGGCCGCTGCCCGAGAGCGTATAGTTTCCACTGCTGGCGGAAGCGTATCCAATTTGCAGCGAAGTTGAGGTGGAACCGTTGCTCCCGCCCGATTGTTGAAAGTTGCCGCTGCCGGCGAAGCCGACGTACTGGCGCACGGCCGATAGCCGTCCATTGCTCAGCGCGTACGATCCCAGGCCATCCGAATTTCCACCGAGCGTCAAGAATAGTGCCACGGAATTCGTACCACCCGACTGGGCAAAATTGCCCGTGCCCGAGAAACCGATGCTCTGCCAATTGGAGGCAAGTTGCCCGCTGCCGCCAAGGTTATAGGAGCCGCTGCTGCTTGGATTGAACCCGACGTAGAGATAGCTGGCCATCGCCGCGGCACCGCCGGTCTGCGTAAAGCTGCCGGTGCTCGAATAACCGACGTAGTGGTTTAGTCCCACGAGTTGTCCCCCCGACATCGTGGAGGCTAAATCGTCGGTGGTCAGATTTCCGCTCCCCAGATTCACGTTGCCACTGCCGGAGATAACAATGCCGCCGGTCGCGTTGACAAAGTCACTCGTGGCAATCGCCCCCTGGCAGTTGACCGGGTCGTGGATGGGGCCGGTGCCTTCGACACTCTGCCCTGCGGCGATCGTGAGGTTGGTCCCCGCCGTGTGGACGGTTCCCGCGTTGGAATAGCTGGCGAAGTGGGTGGCCGGATTGAAGCCGTTGGGCACGATCAAGAGCGAGTTGGCTCCGATGGTCAGCGACATCGATCCGGTATTTACCAGGGTTGCCATCGTTAGATCGACGAGCGAACGTTGTGCCACCTGGATCGAGCCTGAACCGTTCGCACCGTCTAGGATTCCGTCGATGTGCAGTCCGCCGCTGGCCGCAATCTGTAACGCGCCCCCGACGAGCTGATACGAGCCACTGGAGCCGACCGTTAGGTACGACGCATGATTCGTCCCGGACGACTGTTGGAAAAAGCCCTTCGCGGCCGGATCCCAACCGATGTACTCGCTGGCGGCAGTTAGGAGGCCGCTGCCGCTAAGTTGATAGGAGCCGCTCGCCCCGGCGTTGTAGCCCAGGAAAAGCTCCGTCGGCGCGGTGTTGATCCCGCCCGACTGGGTGAAGCTGCCGGTGCCGCTATAGCCGACAAATTGCGAAGCCGCCGCCAGCATTCCATTGCCGCCGAGCGAATAGTTGCCGTACGATCCGGGGTTGAAGCCGAGGTAAAGACTGCCCGATGGAACCGAAGCGGTTCCGCCGGACTGAAGCACTGTTCCCGGCCCCGCGCAACCCGCCAAGATCGTGCTGGCCGTAAGCGTTCCCGAGGGCATTTTCAGTGTGCCGGCCCCCGTATTGTCGCCGAGGCACAATTCTGACGCTACGGCTCCGACCTGCGTGATGGTTGCCGTACCGTTGCTGCTAACGATCGCAATATCAAATTGGCCCGGCGCTGCGGTACTCCAATTGCCGTTATCCGACCAGTCGCCACTGGGAACCTGCCATGTGGTGTTGGCAGCAAACGCCTGCGCAGCGAAGAGCGAGCAGAGAATCAGCGAAAGCCGCCCCGAATATGTGCATCGATGAAACAACGATATCCACGCGGCACGGCACGCCAGTAGTAGTACATTTACGATTCGCATGGGATTGGCCTTTGCCTCATGCCATCCCTCCCCTGTTCCACCAGAGTTGAATCAGAAAAGCTTTCAACGATTCTACTGACTCCAACGGATAAACGCAATAAACGCGATTGCCATTCTTTTCTTTTTCAATAAATAATCTTACAATGAGTAACCCTACGGAGATGACGACTCCGCCATTGGTGGTGAAAGTTGGGGAGAGGCTGGGATTAAGCTGGCGACCGCCAATTTATTCACAGGTACATAGCGTGTGGACGCGGCTCCGGCAAGGAAGGCGAAACCGCCCACGTTGGGTAATAAACTTAGCGGTTGCCGTTTCGCTTAAAGAAGGGAATACAGCCTTGCGTAAACTGACGTGCCTCCTTTGCGTTGCGGTCATTGCCACGGCCATGCAGGTTTGGACCCACGATCTCCCGGCAGCCGACACGACCACGACGAAGCCCAACGTACTTCTCATACTTGCCGACGACCTGGGGTTCTCCGATCTCGGTTGCTACGGCAGCGAGATCGCGACGCCGAACCTCGACGCGCTGGCCCAGTCGGGGATACGTTTCACGCAGTTCTACAACTGTTCGCGTTGCTGCCCGTCCAGGGCTTCGCTGCTAACGGGGCTCTATCCGCATCAAGCGGGCGTTGGCTCGATGTCCTCCGACGAAGGGCGGCCCGGCTATCGCGGTTCGCTTCAGCCGCGCTGCGTCACAATCGCCCAGGTACTAAAATCGGCCGGTTACCAGACTGCGATGGCGGGGAAGTGGCATGTTGGCGATAGGCAACCGCCGACGGATCGGGGCTTCGATGATTTCTATGGGTTTGTGCGCGGCTATGCGGTCGATTCGTGGGAGCCGCGGATGATGGTGCGGCTGCCTGAAAATCGCCCCAGACGGAGCTACAAGAGCGGCCAATTCTTCGCCACCGACGCCATCACCGACCACGCCATGGACTTCCTTGCGAATGCTCGAAATACCAAGGCCCCGTGGTTCCTTTATGTGGCCTATCAGGCACCCCACTTTCCTTTGCAGTCGAAGGCCGAGGATATGCAGGGCTACCCGGCGGTTTATGCACGGGGTTGGGACGCAATTCGCCAGCAGCGTCTTGCGCGGCAGAAAAAGCTCGGGCTTACGGCAGCCGATACGACGCTCACGCCCCGCGGCCGCATCCCGAATTTGGACGTGTCGCAACGGCTTGGCTCGCGCACCGCCGATGGCGGCAACCCGCCCTGGAATTCGCTCCCCGCCGACCGCCGCGCCGATCTGGCGCAGCGGATGGCCGTTTATGCGGGCGAAGTCACCGGCATGGACCGCAACATCGGCAGGCTGATCGCGGAGCTTCGTTCGCACGGCGAGATGCAGAACACGCTCATCGTCTTTCTCAGCGACAACGGCGCATGTGCGGAGTGGGAGCCATTCGGATTCGACCTCCAGCCGGTCGCCCATCCGACGCCCGGCACGGGCATCAACGGCGGCACGCCCGGTGCCCCAAATATCTTGCATCGCGGCGATGCGTTGGCGGGAATGGGAGGGCCGGGAAGCCTCATGAGCTATGGCTCTGGCTGGGCGAATGCGTGCAATACTCCCTGGCGGCTTTATAAACACTACGTTCACGAAGGAGGCATCAGCACGCCGCTCATCGTGCATTGGCCCTCCGGGACCGCGCGGAAGGGCGAATTCGACCGCCGCGCCGGTCACGTCATCGATTTGATGGCGACTTTCGTCGAAGCCGCGAATGCGACCTATCCACAGACCGCAGGCGGCAACGCAATCTTGCCGATGGAAGGCCGAAGTTTGCTGCCTGCATTGCGCGGTGAATTGGCGCCACCGCGCACCATGTTTTGGGAGCATGAAGGCAACCGGGCGGTCCGCGCCGGCAATTGGAAGCTCGTCGCCCTACACGGCGGCCCTTGGGAGCTTTACGATATCGAAACGGATCGCACGGAATTAAAGAATCTTGCCCGGCAGCACGAGGACGTCGTCGCGCGACTTTCCGACCAGTGGAACGCCTGGGCCGAGCGGTGTTGGGTCGATCGTCGTCCCTAGAGCAAAGTATTCATCGCGCTTCGCGAGATGGGTGCGTTGCCGACTATTCCCGTTCGCTGTGCTTTGGCTCATGGACAATAAGCCAGCGATTATTCTCTTTGCGCAGTTCGACCTCCATCGCGACGAAGCGTGTGATTTCGCCGGGGAAATCGTTGCTCCGCGCCTTACCGTGAACGATGACGGTAAACGTCGTCTTGGCCGTGCGCTGCTTGCCCAAATCGTTGAATGTCAGATCGAGATTGCGAATCGTGAAGTCGATGAACTCGACCACGCTCAAAGCCCAGCGAGCCTTTTTACGTGCGGCCTCGCCATCGGACGACGGCGAAATAAACGTATCCACGCGCTTGATATCGTTGCTGGCCAAGGCAGATGCCACACCTTCCAGCGTCTGAACGATAAGCTTGCGATCCGTGACGGTCGATCTCTCGATAAAAACGGCCGCCAGCACGAAGATCGCCACACCGCCCATCGACCACAACAGCACTGCCCGGCCGGTGCGAATCAAGAGAATCGCCAAAACGGCTTCCGCGACGAGGCCGAGAACGAGAACGGGCCAGGGGCTTTCGAGGAAGAGCATAGGGAGTAGGCAATGGAGAGTGGCGAAAGGGTAAGCGTCGCAAGCGGCTCAAACAGCGGACCACCGACGACGGACAACTATCGATTACACTTTGACCGCGCCGATGGTTCGTCGAATCACGTCGCGCATCAAATCGGCGGGGCCATCGGTGCCGGTGAAGAGCTTGAACTGCATGCAGGCCTGACGAACGAACATCTCAATGCCGGTCACGACGGTGCAATTTCGACTGCGGGCGTCTTTAATCAAGAGCGTGTTCTCGGGGTTGTAGACGGCGTCAAAAACCACCATCGAAGGCCGCAAATGGTGCTTTTCATAAGGCGTTTCATCGACGTTGGGGTGCATGCCGACCGGCGTGCAGTTGGCCAAAATGTCGGGATTGAGCGTATGCCGGGCGGGCCACTCGATGGCGACGCAATTGAACCGTTCGGCCAGAGCGTCCGCCTTGCGGAGGGCGATATCGCTAACGAAAACTTGAGCACCACGCTGCACGAGGCCGTAGGTGATCGCCATACCGGCACCGCCGCAGCCCAGTACCAGGGCCTTGTTGCCGGCCAGCGGCTTGTCGCTGACGGCGGTTAGTTCCATCGCCTCTTCCAGGCTGGTCATGGCGGCATGGTAGTCGGTATTGTAGCCACTGCGGACTTTATCGTTGAGGACGACCGTATTCGCCGCGCCGATGCCGTGTACGGCCGCATCGACTTCGCTCAGTTTCTTAATCACCTCTTCCTTGTGCGGAATCGTAATACTCAAGCCGCGAATTCCCACCGCCGCAGAGTCCTCGATAAACTGGTTCAAATCCTCGCGCGGCACCCGAAACGGCACGTAGACCTTGTTCATGCCAAAATGGGCAAAGGCCGCATTGTGAATCAGCGGGCTGAGGCTATGACCGATCGGGTCGGCAACGACGCCGTAGACTTCCGTCTCCGCGTTGATCTGATCGAAGCGGTAAATGTCCCTCATGTGCTCAAAGCTGAGCTGACCCGGTGCCAAGGCTCGGTCGTGATGGAACGTGGCATAGGTATGCGGGGCACCGAACTTGCCGGCGAGAATCCGCGTCGGCACGCCAATATCGCCCATGCCCAGACAGATCGTGGGCACCTTCGCGCGGCGCGTGAGGTCGAGCAGTCGCAGGTTATCGTGCGGATGGTTGGCCATCGTGGCGATCTTGACGATATCGGGATCGCACTTCGAGAGCCGCGCATGAATTTCATCGAGATTCTCGGGCGTCTTGCGAAAGTCGTGGAAGCTGACGATCCGCTTCGTCGCCCCGAATCGCGGGATGATCGCGGCAATATCGTCTTCCAGGTCGATATACTCGACGCCGTCGGCGATGGCCGTGCGAATCAAAAGCAGGCGTTCCGCCTCCGTGCCGGCCCACTTGCCGCCGTCGACCGGTCGGCGGCAGGCAATCGTCACCGGGCAGGGACGATCGGCAAGCAGCCGCTTGACGTTGATGGCTCCGCTGATGTAATCGAGCCTAAGTTCGACGAGAGGGGCACCGCGTTCGGCAAGATACCGATGCTCGGCGATCATGTGGCGATGGCGTCCGCGGCCGATACTAACACAAATCATGGCAAATCGCGTGGGCTAAAGGTCTGTGTCTGCTACACCAGTCCCATTGTAACTACTCCGCCCCAATTTACCACAGGCCGATGCTCCAGAGGGTCGCGACCGTCCAGCCCGCAGCACTGATTTGGCTCGCTCGCGAACTGAAGGCCACTTCCACCGGCGAACCGCCCTCGTTATCGAGGTGGATCAGCCGCAGATAGTTGAGGATTCCGTAGGCCACAAAGGGCATCGACGCCATCTGCCGTTGGGCTAGCAAAACCTTTCCTTCGATGCAGTAAAGCGCATAGGCCAGAATCGTTACCGTCGCGCAAATTGTGACCGCTTGGCTGAGGAATTCGCGGGTGTAACCTCGCAGACTGGGGCGATGACTCGGATCGAGATCGGCCAATAGGTCGGCCCTGCGCTTCGCAAATCCAAGAAACAAGGCCACCGAAGAAGTGCAAAGCAGTAGCCAGCCCGACGGGGGGGCGTCCACGATAGCACAACCCAGCAGCACGCGCAGCACAAAGCCCGAGGAAAGAAGGAACACGTCGAGCAATGCAATATGCTTCGCGCCGAGGCTATAGGCCACATTAACGAGCGCGTAGACGATGGCTATCACCACGGCACCGACGCAGCCGGAGAGTGCCAAAATCGCGATGCCGGTCGCGGCGAGTACGACGGCCTGCACGGCGGCAACTTCGGGCGAAACGAGGCCGGCCGCGACGGGACGAAGGCACTTTTTGGGATGCAGCCTATCGGCCGCCGCGTCCCAAAGATCGTTCATCGTGTAGACCGCCGATGCCATCAGGGCAAAGCCCGTCAGGGCACAGAGGAACGGCACGAGATGGAAGCGGCCGCCGGCAGCCAGCGCGAAGGGAAGCGGCATGAGAATGAAAACGTTCTTGATCCAATCCTTCGGACGGGCCAAGCGGACTAGGTTTACGGCAAGCGATAACGAGCCTGAAAGATGCCCTTGCGCCGCCGTCGCGGCAACGGAGGAATCCCAGATGCCCTTGATCCAGTCTCGCGATCGCACCAGCCGTCCGTCGGTTTGCATGGTTCCTTCTCCCTTCAAAAGCCGATTCTTCGCATCACGAAGCGCGGCAGGTTCTTGATGACGAGCATGACCCATTGCCAAATCGCCGGCGCGTAAACGACCGGCGTACCGCGATCGATGGCCCGAAGGATTCGCGGGGCAACATCGTCCGGGCCGCAGGCAAAGGGGGGGGAAGGCAATCCGGACGTCATGCTGGTTTTGACGAAGCCCGGTTTGACGCAGACCGCGTTAAGTCCCGCGGCGCGGAACTTGTGGTCCAACCCTTCGAGGTAGAAACTCAAACCGGCCTTGGCCGCGCCGTAGAGGATCACCGGTTTTCGGCCGCGATCGCCGGCCACGGAACTGAAAACGCAAAGCGTGCCGCCGCCGCGAGCGAGCAGCAGCTTGCGCGCCACCTCGCAGAACAAAATCGTATTCGTAAAATCGGCGGTGAGAACGGCTGCCGTCAGGGCCGGATCGGCTTCCAATTGGTCTTGCGTGCCGAAGAGGGCCGCCGCGATAACAACGGTATCGAACCGACCCAATTCGGCATCGGCAGAGGCTAGCGCGGCGTCGAACGTCTCGGGCTGGAGCAAATCGCACACCGCCGACTTTACCGGCGTTGCGCCGTACACGTCCAAATCGGCGGCCGAGCGGAGCAATTCTTCCGGCGAGCGGCCGAGCAAGAACAATCGATCGCCCCGAGCAGCCATCGCGCGGGCCAGGGAACGCCCCATGCCGGAAGTAGCACCAAAGAATACGACCTTCATGCCGCGTCTCCCATCAGTCGAATCGATTGTGCGCTGCGGAACTTGCCGGTGGGATCCCAGAGACGGCGGACGCGGTTGAAGGCTTCCAGCCTCGGTTCCATGGCGCGGAAATGTTCGGCGAGCGTGAACGTATCCTTCGCGAGGTAGATGCGTCCCCCTTCGGCTGCCACAAGTTCGTTGAGCCGGTTGACGAACCGCTGAGTTTCTGCTCCTTGCACGGGGAAGTCGATGGCGATTGAAATGCCCGACTTCGGAAACGAAAGCATTCCGCGACCCTCGCTGCCGCAATCCTTAATGACGCAGAGGAAACCCATGCCGCCCTCGGCGACGAAGCGTTCCAGGAACCGCCGGGCGGGACCATTGTCGTTACCGTACGGTAGGACGCACTGGTATTGCGTGAAGCCGCGACGGCCGTAGATCAAGTTCCAATTGTCGAGCTTGTCGAGCGGATAAAAGAACGACTGCGGATCGACAATGCCTTGCACGAGCGGTTGGTAATGTTTCCGATAGTAGAGAAAGTTGAAGGCTTTCATGCTGGCCCGATTGAGGGCAAATGCAGGAAGCGCAAACGGCACGCGCAAGCGGCCTTTCGCTTTGGCGGCTTGGCGGGGGGCTTCTGAAACTTCCGCCCAGCGGCCTTTCATCAGAATTCCGCGTCCCAGGTGTTGGCCGCGAGCCAAGCAGTCGATCCAGCCGACGGTCATCGGCCACTGCGTAGCGGCCAGCCTCAGCCCGTCGATCATGGCGTCCAGCCCGGCAATCCGCTCGCTTTCGCCCCATATCCAGGGCGAGGCGATGGCCCGCATTTGCACGGTGGCTTCCAGAATGTGTCCAGTGAGGCCCATTCCGCCGACCGTTGCCCAAAACAGTTCGGCCTCAATCCCAGGCGAACAATCGAGAATCCGTCCATCGGCCACGCGGAGCTTGATGCTCAACACGTGGTTGCCGAAGCAGCCGTCGATGTGGTGGTTTTTGCCGTGGACGTCCGAGGCGATCGCGCCGCCGAGCGTGACGAACTGCGTGCCCGGCGTCACCGGCACGAACCACTTTCTCGGCAGGAAGACGCGATTGAGTTGCGCCAGCGAGACGCCCGCCTCGGCCCGCAGGATGCCGCTTCGTTCATCGAAACCGAGCAGGCGATCGGCGAGGGTTGTGTTGACGACGGTATCGCTTGCGCGTCCGGGCAGCGACGAATCGCCGTACGACCGTCCCAGTCCGCGACTGAGGTTGGCATCGAGCGATGCGGTGCAGAGGTCGTCGGATTTAATCTCCCGACCTTGGACGATTGGACAGCGACCCCAGCCCGACAGCGTCGCAAGAGTCTGGCATTGGGTGCTGGGCATGATGGTGAACTCGGGGATAAACGACATAGTGCTACGGAACTATACCACGCACATAAGGGCTCGGCGGACGCAACTGCTCAACCTCGTTTTCGATGCAAATGGTACAAAGCGTCGTGCGTCGAGCCGCTTTGGGGCTCGTGCCACGAATCGTGTGCTAGACTCTCAAGGGCCAGTCATACCTTCGCGGTCCTCGCACGGTGAGCAACGCCTCACAATCGTGCGTCATAAAACGCATCTTCGGGAGAATTGGCATGATCGACTACCCGCGTGTGGATCGCTTCGTGTCGGCAAGCATCATCTTGCCGGTCATGAATGAAACGACATCGCTTGAGGAAACGGTTCGCATTATCCTTCGCGATGCCAAGGATAAGGTCGAGGAACTTTTGATCGTGGTTTGCAAGCGAACCACACCCGAGGCGATGGCAGTCGTGCGGCGATTGCAGGAGCAACTGCCCGACTTGGTCGTCGTTCACGAGCAGGTTCTGCCCTATCTGGGCGGGGCCGTTCGCGAAGCCTTCAATTTGGCCCGAGGCAGCCATGTGGTGATGATGGCCAGCGACCTGGAGACCGACCCCAACGACGTGAAATCGCTGATTTCCGGGGCGGAGGGCAACCCATCGGCGATAATCGCCGCGTCGCGCTGGCTGAAGCGGGGCTCGTTCCTCGGTTACTCGAAGGGCAAGCTGGTCTGCAACAAAATCTTCCAGGCGTTCTTTTCCCTGCTCTATGGGATGCGGCTTTCCGATATGACGTACGCCTTTCGGATTTATCCGACCAAGCTCGTGCAGAGCATGCGTTGGGAAGAACTGCGGCATCCGCTCCTCTTCGAGGCCCTCGTCAAGCCGCTGCGGCTGGGCGTGAAGGTGATCGAAATTCCTTCGGTCTGGCGAGCGCGCACCGAAGGCGAGTCGCAGAATTCATTCCTGAGAAACTTCGTCTACTTTCGCACCGGCATGAAGACCTGGCTGGCAAGCAAAGCATCGCTGTTGAAGCCCGATCCGCTCGGTCGATGATGGCAACCATCTCGCAAATCGCGATGAACACTTTAACGCCGCAATAGAAGAAATACCAACGTGAAAAAAGTCATCGTTACCACCACCATCAATCCGCCCACCGAGGCCATCGAAAAATTTCAGTCGATGCCCGACTGGGAACTGGTCGTCATCGGCGATAAGAAGACGCCGGCCGACTATCGCCTTCGCCGCGGCACGTACGTCGCGCCCGAGGAGCAGGAGAAGTACGATCCGGCCCTCTCGGAAGCGATCGGCTGGAACTGCATCCAACGGCGCAGTTTCGGGCTGCTTTGGGCGCGCGATATGGGCGCCGACGTGGTGGCCGTCGTCGACGACGACAACATCCCGCTGGAAGGCTGGGGAGACAATCTGCTCGTCGATCGCGATACCGAGGTCCATTACTACGAGACCGATCTTCCCGCCTTCGATCCGGTCGGCGCTACGAATCATCGCCTGCTCTGGCATCGCGGCTTCCCGCTGCAACTGCTGACCAAACGCGACTACAGCCACAAGAGCCGCAAGACGGTTCGCGTCGATATCCAGGCCGATTTCTGGAACGGCGACCCCGACATCGACGCGGTCTGTCGCATGGAACACGCCCCGGAATGTAGTTTTGACCCCGGCTGCTTTCCCATGGCCGCCAACAAAATCGGGCCGTTCAATTCACAGAATACGTTCCTTCGCGGGGCGTGCCTGAAGGACTATTTTCTCTTCCCGCACGTCGGCCGCATGGACGACATTTGGGCCTCGTTCTACTTGCAAGCCAAGGGCTACCGAGCCGTCTGGGGGCAGGCTTCCGTCTACCAACAGCGGAACGTCCACGACTTGGTTCGCGATATGAAACAGGAGTATCCGGGCTACGAAAACAACCTGAAACTCGTGCAGGATTTGGCCGCCGACCCCGAATCGATCCTCGCCTACCTGCCCGGCCGATCGGCCTGGGCCTTCGAGCTTTATCGGAGGCACTTCAAGAATGCGTAAGGTCTTAGTAACCGGCGGAGCCGGGTTCGTCGGTCGCCATCTCGTGCAGCGTCTGCTCGAAGCGGGGGATGAGGTCGTCGCCGTCGATTGCGTGGCACCCTTCACCGGCGGCATTTTGCCCGACGCCGGCTGGCCGCTCTTCGAGCCTCGCGATTTTGAAAATTTCCACTTCGTGTACGAAGATTGCCGGACTTGGTTCCAGCGCGAACGGCAAGCGGAATTCGACTACGCCTTTCACCTTGCCGCGATGGTCGGCGGGCGGTTGATGATTGAGAACAATCCGCTGGCCGTGGCCGACGACCTATCGATCGACGCCGCCTATTGGCAATGGGCCAAGACCGCTCGCCCCAAGAAGAACGTCTGTTTTAGTTCGAGTGCCGCCTACCCGATCAAGCTACAGCGAGCCGACCATTACGTACTCTTAAAGGAAGATATGATCTCCTTCGAGAGCGACTTGGGCATGCCCGACATGAGCTACGGTTGGGCCAAGTTGACGTGCGAGTATCTCGCCCGACTGGCCTATGAGAAGCACGGTTTGGAGTCGATCTGCTACCGACCCTTCTCCGGCTACGGCGAGGACCAGGACGACGCCTATCCGTTCCCGAGCATCTGCAAGCGGGTGTTGGCGAACGTCGGGGCGGAGACGCTCCAGGTCTGGGGAAGCGGCACGCAAATGCGCGACTTCATCCACATCGACGACTGCATCGACGGCGTCCTTGCCACGATGGATCAGATTGCCGACGGCAGCGCGGTCAATCTCTCGACCGGCATTTTCACGAGCTTCATCGAGTTTGCGCAGTTGGCTGCGGAACTGGCCGGCTATAAGCCGAGGGTATCGGGCATGTCCGACAAACCGGCTGGAGTTCACGCTCGAGGCGGCGATACGACGAAGCAGCGGGAGCTTGGTTTTCATGCCCGAGTCGCGTTCCGCGAGGGGGTTTCCGCCGCACTGGATTACTACGACCGTGAAGGAAGCGCGTAGGGGGCGATGGGAACGCAATCCACGGAATCGTTCCTTCCCGCCCTCATATCCGCTTGAACTGTTTATCCAACTCTTCCCGCGTGAAGACCAGTTCCGTGGGCCTGCCGTGAGGGCAGTGGTGCGAATCATCGACCGTGTGCCGCTGCTCCAAGAGCGCGGTGATTTCCGCTGGCGTGAGCCGGTCGCCCGCTTTGATGGCCGCTTTGCAAGCCACCGTATGCAGCATCGCATCGAGCAGATCGCGTCGGTTGGGCTGGCCGCCGCCGGAGATCAGCCGCTCGATCAAGGCGCGCAATATCTCGCCAGGATTCATGTTGGCCAGCATGGCGGGAAAACCGGTGATTAGTACCGTATCGCCGCCGAATGCCTCGATTCGTAAACCTAGCTGGCCCAGGACTTCGCGATTCTCCAGTGCGATCGCTCCTTCCGCCGGACTGAGATCGACCGGTTCCGGCACCAAAAGGCTTTGTACCTCTAACGCCCCGGCGTCGATTCGCGTTCGCAACTGCTCGAAGATGATCCGTTCGTGCAGGGCGTGTTGATCGATGATCGTAACGCCGTCTTGGGTCTCGGTGATTAGGTAACGATCGTGAATCTGCAATGCCTGCGTAGCGCGCGGCGATGCAAAAGGCTCGCTGCTTGGCCTTTGAAAAGACGGATCGAAATGTGCGGCATCTTCCCGGTATTGCTGCCCAGCGGCAGAACCGGATTGTTGCGCCGCCGGACTTGGAATCGCCAAACGTCCAATGCCAAGCCGCGTAAGTTCGAGCGGCCGGTGTTCTGCCGCAGTGCTCGTGCCAGCAAAGGCCGATTGCCGGAGGGGCTCGCTTCGGGCCCAAGGCTCGTCGGCCTGCGTTGCATCAACGCGCAGTGAAGGACCGGAACCACTTCCGCCCGATTGCGGCCAAGTTGCCACCTGTCCTTTGGCCCAATCGACGAGTTCCTGCCGCAGTTGGGCCGCGCGCGTTTCATCGTGGGCACCGCCGGCGTCTTCGCCCAGCGGCGGGGCTTGGGCCTGCGTCGAGAGATCGGTCGTCAGGAACTTGCTCCGCAACGTGGAAAGCAACTGACTGTAGAGCCTGCCGCCGTCGCGAAAGCGAACTTCCAGCTTGGTCGGGTGGACGTTCACATCGACCATGTCGGGCGGAATCTCGATCCACAGGAAGCCAATTGCATGGCGGCCGACCATCAGTAGCCCTCGATAGGCTTCGCCCAACGCATGTTGCAAGGAGTGATCGCGGATGTGCCGTCCGTTGAGGAACAGGTACTGCATGCGGTTGTTGGCCCGGCTTTGACTCGGATGGGCAACGCAGCCGTCGATTCGCTGGTCGCCATCGCGGCTCTCGACGTAGATCAACCGATCGGCCAACTCGCGGCCAAAGAGCGCGGCGATTCGCTCCGTCGGCGAGTCGGTAACCGGAAGCTCGAAAACTGTCCGTTCGTTGTGCCGCAGTGTGAAGTGGACGTTCGGCCGCGCCAAGGCAATCCGCGTGAACGCTTCGCTGATGTGGCCGAACTCGGTTTGCGGCGTCCGCATGAACTTCCGCCGCACCGGCGTGTTGTAAAACAGGTTGTGAACTTCGACCGTCGTGCCCACCGGACAACCGCAGGGAACCACCTCGCTTGCACGTCCGCCGGAGACTTCGATTTCGGCACCGCCCTGGCTGGCCGCCGTGCGGCTGCGAATCACCAAGCGGCTAATCTCGCCGATAGACGCCAAGGCTTCACCGCGAAAGCCCAGCGTGCCGACGCGGAAAAGATCGTCGGCCTCGGCGAGCTTGCTCGTGGCATGGGGAGCGATCGCCAGCGGCAATTCCTCGGCCGGGATGCCGCCGCCGCTATCGGTTACGCGCATCAAATCGAGTCCTCCGCCGGCGGCAACGACATCGATCCGCGTCGCCCCCGCATCGACGGCGTTCTCCATCAGTTCCTTAATCGCACTCGCCGGCCGTTCGATCACCTCGCCGGCAGCGATTTTGTTGACCAAGGACTGGGAAAGGCGTTGGATGGGCATTGGCGAAGGGCAAGGGATTAGAGGACTGTGGATTGGAATCGCACGAATTGGAGATTTGTTGAAGGGACGCGTAAGTAGGTTAAGAATTGTCTTGTGGCGCCGATGGCGTATCGTGCGGCGGTATCGGCGGGAATTGAGCCGGCCGCCCGTTGCATTTGGCCGTTGAGTCGATAGGTTTCGTGCTTGGGAAATTGCTGGGTCAGCCGGTACGATTCATCGGCCCGTTGCATTTCCAGTTGCCGGAGTCGCAGATCGCGAAAATTTTGCACGTCCATCGCTTGCTCCAGTCCTTTGCTTCTAATGCCGCGCCCAATCCCTTCTCCCTAATCCCTCTCGCGCTACAACCCATACTCTTTAATCTTCCGATACAACGTTCTTTCGCCGATTCCCAGTTTCGTGGCCGCTAATTCTCGGTTGTTGCCGGAGATGCGCAGCGTTTCCGCTATAAACAATTTCTCGATTTCTTCCAGCGTGTGTCCCACCAAGGCGACGAGCGACGTTTCGGAAGACTCGACCGCTGCCTCGACCGGGCCGGCCAATTCCTCGGGTAGGTCGTCCACGTCCAAGAGGCCGTCGTAATCGACGACCACCATGCTTTCGACCACGTTGCGAAGCTGCCGCACGTTGCCGGGCCAGTCAAAAGCCATGAGGCGATGCCGCGCGCCTGCCGACATGCCGCGCAGCCGTTTACCGTGCCGCGCGGCGAACTGCTTGAGGAAGTAATCGATCAGCATCGGCACGTCCGGACTGCGCTCCCGCAGGTTCGGTAGCCGAATGGTAACGACTTTCAGCCGATGGTAGAGGTCGCCGCGAAACGTGCCGGCTGCGATGTTTTCCTCCAGGTTGCGATTTGTCGCCGAGAGGATGCGGACGTTGACTTTGATCGGCTCGTTCGATCCCACGCGGGTGATCTCGCCATTTTCCAACACGCGAAGGAGTTTGATTTGTGTTGCCATCGGCATATCGCCGACTTCATCGAGGAAGAGCGTTCCGCCGTGCGCGTACTCGAACTTGCCGACGCGATCGGTCGAGGCATCGGTAAAGGCCCCGCGAATGTGGCCGAACAACTCGCTTTCCAATATGTTTTCGCTCAACGCGGCACAGTTCAAGGCGACGAACGGCTTGTTCTTTCGCGGGCTGTTCTGGTGGATCGCCTGAGCGACGAGCTCCTTGCCGGTGCCGGTCTCGCCTTGGATCAACACCGTGGCATTCGTCGGGGCGATGCGTCGCAACCGTTCGATAACGTCGCGCATCTGGCGGCTGTCGCCGATGACGCCCTCGAAGCCGAATTTTTCGTC
>JANXOJ010000080.1 GCA_025353625.1 Planctomycetota bacterium
TTTACCCGGCTGAATGCCTCCAGCCGCTTCCGTTCCTTCCGATTCATTGAAATTGTCTCCATTTATCGTTTCCTTTCAGAAACGATTTTAGGGGACATTTCTATTGGTCGCTTATGGGGACAATTCTAATGGCGCAAGACAAAGATGGAAAGGTCTTGAGTCTTGGGTCTTGGGTTTTTGTTTCGCGGATACCATAATGGGAACCGGTCGATACCGCGCCGTCCAATGTCCCAAGCCCCAAGGCCCTAAATAAAATGAAATCTCCAAAATTGATCCCCGATCGGTTCTACCTTGGCGTCGATATCGGCGGCACGAAGATTCAAGCGTCGCTGGTCGGCGAATCGGGGACTATCTTGGGGCGACAGCGGCAATCGACGCCGCGAACCGGCGGACCCGAGCAGGTACTGGCGATGCTCGAGACGGTGATCGCCGACGTTCTCGTTCCCGCAAATCTGCTGCCCGGCGATCTTACGGCAATTGGCGTGGCCGTGCCGGGGGTTGTGGAACCCAAGTCCGGGTATGTGGTGGTTACGCCCAATATGAGCCTGACTGGCGTATCGATCGGCGCGCACTTGGAAAGCCGCTTCCACGTACCCGTCGCCATTGGCAACGACGGCAACCTGGGCACCTACGGCGAGGCCTGGCTCGGTTCTGCGCGCAAAGCGAAGAGCGCGCTTGGCATCTGGGTTGGCACCGGGATTGGTGCCGGGCTGGTGCAGAAGGGCAAGTTGTGGCGCGGTGCCCGTGAAGCGGCCGGCGAGATTGGTCATATCGTGATGCAGATGGGCGGCCCGAAGTGCGGTTGCGGCAACCTTGGCTGCTTGGAAGCCTTGGCCAGTCGCACGGCGATCGAGCGGGATATTCGCGCTGGGCTGCAAGCCGGTCGGAAGAGCATGTTGACCGAGTTGTCGGGCGGCGACTTGAGCGTGATACGCAGCGGCTCGATCCGCAAGGCACTCAAGGCCGGCGATGCACTGGTTACCGAGATTCTGCATCGCGCATCGGAAACGCTCGGCTACGCCTGCCTTACCGTGCGCCATCTCGTCGATCCGTCGGTTATCGTACTCGGTGGCGGACTGATGGAGGCGTGTAGCGGATACATGATGCCGATCATCGAAAACCTTGTCGGCTCCGATCGATTGCCGGGTGCCCGCGAGGGAGGACACGTATTGCTTTCGGCCTTGGGCGATGATGCCGTGGTGCTGGGAGCGGTGGCCTTAGCGCGGCAACATGTCGGCCGCAGCCCTTTCAAAAAGCGTTATCGCGTGAAGCCGGCATATCCGCAAATTACCCGCTTTGGTTCCGGCGAGATCGTCGTTAGCAAGAAGACCTACGATCGCGACATCTGCATATCTGTCAGCGGCAAAGTCAAGATGCGCAATAAGGACGGGGCGCGGCGGCAGGAGGACCAGGCCCACACCATCGGGCCGAAGGAACTAGAAGACGTTTGCCGGGGCGGTCCCGCGGTGCTTTTTATCGGCTGCCCCAGGGCCGACGGCGTCACTCTGACGGAACCGGCCCAGCGTTTCTTGAGCCAGCGGTCGATTCGTTGCGAAATTTTGCCCGCGGGACAATTGATCGACGGCTACAACAAGTCGAAGTCGCGGAAAGCGGCGTTGATTCATGTGACTTGTTGAAAAGCTCATCAAGTAAACACGTGCGGCACGAAGCGGCTGAGGTTGCCGGTGATCGGGTTCTCGTCTTCGCGGATGCCCATGCCGCACGCCCAGCCGTTGACCATCCAACTTCCGATCAGTGCGAAATAGCGATCATCAAAACGTGGCAGCGGGCAAAGTTCCTGATAAACGGCCGGGCCATCGTAGGGGCCCGGATTCTCAAGCGTTAGCTTTCCGCCTTCAAAGACTTGGATGTTGGCCCCCTCGCGGCCCAGGATCGGCTTCTTGATGTA
>JANXOJ010000092.1 GCA_025353625.1 Planctomycetota bacterium
CTGATGCGAAGCTGGAACGTGCCGGAAAATTTCCCCGCGGCGGTATGCGTGCCCGTCTCGACTTCGACGACGCTGCTCGGCACGTTATGGCTCTTCTCAAACGTTGCACGCGGCTTCACCGACGAGCAGACGAACGTCGCCGAGATCATTGCCGGACGGGTTGCGGCGGACCTGGAGCGCGAGATGCTCTGGCAGGAAGGCTTTGCGGCTGCTGAAATCAAGAAGCAGATATCGGCTGCCGAACGGATGCAGCGGAGCCAGTTGCCCTCGATCGCGCCGCTGCTCGATGACTGGGATTTGGCTGGTTGGACCGCTCAGGCCGATGCGTTGGGCGGCGACTTTCACGATTGGTTCTGCTTGCCCGATGGATTGTTGGCGGTGGCCGTCGGTCATTCGATGGATAGTGGCGTGCAAGGTGCCGTGGCCGCCAGCGGTTTGAAAGCGGCCTTGCGTGCGCACGGGCAATATTATCGTGAGGCGCAGCAAACGCTCAAGCGATTGAACCTGACGCTTTGGACCGGCTCGGCCGGCGACCAGTTCGCCACGCTCTTTTACGGCCTAATCGAGACGGCGACGGGCCGCATCTGCACCGCATCGGCGGGCCATCCCGGCGTGCTGGTCGTTCGGCCCGGTGGATGGGAATCGCTGAGCCAAGTTTCTGCACGGCTGGGCGAAAGCCCCGAATCAATCTACGAACAAACCGGCTACGAATTGCAGCCCGGCGAGGCGATGATCCTGCTGACCGACGGGGCCTTAGCAACACCCGGTACCAACGGCAAACCACTAGGCGAGTTGGGCATTGGCAATCTCTTGCAATCTGCCATCGACCGGCCTGCTACGGAAATGGCCGCGCTCTTGCGCCGTCATCTCAACAGCCAGTCCACCCAAGCGAAGGGGCGTGACCGGACGGTGTTGGTAATAAAGCGGCGGCCGTAAATTCTCATGCTCCCCTCGTCCATTAAACGAGAGAGGGGCAAGGGGTGAGTGCAATTGTTTGTGTAGCCACTGGTTCGCCCCACCTTGACGCTAAATTCCTGGTCGTTAAACTAAAGGGGATACTTGCTACCTGCCTTGGGTGCCGCTTCACCGCGAGTGCTGGGGGAAAGGGGCGGTAAAAATACTGCTTCTGCGGGAATGGCGGAATTGGCAGACGCGCTAGGTTGAGGGCCTAGTGGCCGCAAGGTCGTGCAGGTTCAAGTCCTGTTTCCCGCACTTTTATTCAAGGCTGGCCCCAACAGCATTTTGCGGGGCCGACGCGCGCTATTACATCGAGCTCGCCAATTGAGATTGACTGTAGTTGGGTAACACTTTTAGTGGTCTGAAGTTGCACTCGGGCAAATAGGTCAGTCGCCCCCGCCAACCTCGTGTCGGAAGAGCCGAAGGCTGCACGGCTATCGCGACGTACCCTCCATATTATACCCCCCGGACGGTGAGTTGGGCTTTTCGGCTAGGGAAGCCGCACAACCTGATTCACCAACCTCGTCATGCGAAGTGGGGTCTCGTCCTCCCACAAAGGGCCGTCTAGCGATTCAACGGGCTGTCTAGCTATTTAACCATGCACGCCACCCTTGGATTGTATACTGGTGATGCGATTCCCAAAAAGGCAAGGTTACGGTGAAAAAAATGGAACTGAGCGTTTCACATGAAGAGGGCTACGTGCTAGCCAAAACCGCTGGGTTTGTCGATGATGCCGCACAGGAACTCTTCCGCGAGTCGCTGCATCCGCTGGTCGGGCACAGCGGCACGCACGTCGTACTCGATTTGTCCCAGTCCAATTACATTACTTCCGAAGGCATAGCGCAGTTGGTATCGCTTGCGAGCCATGCCAATACCACCGGCAGCCAAGTCGTTTTGACGGCGTGCTCGCCGTTCATCTCCGAGGTGCTGAGCCGCTGCAAGCTCAACAAATTCTTTGAGATGGCCGACACCATGTCGGATGCAATTCGTCTCACTTCCAAATAGATATTCCTGAACCGGCCCCTGCAATTGGATTCGATCTATGAAAAGTTTTATGCAATGCTTGGCCCTGTTGGTGTGTGCGATTGGCGGCATTGCAGATGGCCAAAGCTCGGATGCTGCGATACCGGGCGTTTCCCCCGTCGTGAGTTCCTACTACGAAGTTAGCATCCAGCAACCGACGGCGAAAGCAGACCCCGAGTTCGGCCAATTTGTAGTTGCCGCCAAAGGACGGAAGTTTCTTTGGGCTGAGCGACTCGCGGCGGACCGAGGGCCGGTTGCCCTTGCACCGCAATTGGTCAAGGACAAAGATTTTGGCAATGGAAATGTCTTAGTATATCGCACTGCCGACGGCGAAGAGGGCCGAATTGTGCTTTGGGACGCGCTCCCCTTTGTACTCTTTGAAAAAAGCATTCACAACGCGGGCAAGGAACCGATGGTCGTCAACCGACGGCAGGTTTTTCAGGGACGCGTTGATTTTGGCCCCTCGGTCAGTCAACTCAAAATTCTCGGCACCGGAGGGCTATCCAAGCCGGGGACGAAAGTCGGCAGCTATATGTGGCTTGCCGCAGCCGAGCCGGAAAGCCGCCACGGCATCGTCGCTGGATTTCTCTCGACAGAGCGCGGCAGCGGCGTGGTCTTTGCCGAAGAGGCCGTTGCTAAAGAGGGCAGCCAGCAACTCCAAATCGGCGCCCAACTCGAACATGGCCGTTTGACCGTGAAACCGGGCGAAACGGTCGAGTTGGATTCGTTCGTAATCGGCTACTTCGACGATGTCCGCGTGGGCCTGGAAGCCTGGGCCGATGCGGTTGCCAAGCGGAATAAGATCAAGCTTCCTCCGCAGCCTTGCGGGTACTGCACTTGGTACCACGCCGCTGCCTCGAACGAAACGGCTATCGCCAAGCAATCCAAAATCGCCGCCAAGGAATTGGCCCCTTACGGTTTCAACTTCGTGCAAATCGACGATGGTTGGCAAGATGGCGTATCTCACAACGGGCCGCGAAAAAACTTCTCGCGCGTTCGCCCCGGCGGGCCCTACTCCTCCGGTATGAAGAAGACAGCCGAGACGATCGGCTCGCTCGGCCTCACGCCGGGCATCTGGTTCATGCCGTTCGCCGGCACGTTCGACGACCCGTGGTTTAAGGACCACCAAGACTGGTTTGCCAAACGGGCCGATGGCTCGCCGTTCGACACGGCCTGGGGCGGAACGTGCATGGACATGACGAACCCCATGGCCCGAAACTATTTGCACGATTACGTCCACCAGCTTTCGCACGATTGGGGCTACCGCTTCTTCAAGATGGACGGCCTTTCGACCGGTGCGGCCGTGAAGCCGCAATACGTCAATCTGGCCTACAAAGACGACCACCTTGGCGATGCCGTGCTACACGATCCGTCGATGACGAACATCGAGGCATTTCGCACCGGCTTGAAGGTCGTTCGCGAGGCGGCCGGCAAGGATGTCTTTCTGTTGGGCTGCTGTGCCTCGCAAAACATGCGCAGCTACGGCGGCGCATTCGGACTCGTCGATGCCATGCGCGTCGGCCCCGACAACAACGGAAAAAGTTGGGGCGGGATACTCACCGGCCCGCGAATCGCATCGCGGCACTATCACCTCAACGGCCGCATTTGGTACAACGACCCCGATGTGGTCTACGTCCGCAATAGCCTCACCTTGGATCAAGCCCGTGCGAACGCCTCTTGGTCGGCGATTACGGGGCAACTGTTCCTCGTCAGCGACGATTTCAGCAAGCTCAAGCCGGAGCGGATCGATATCCTTCGCCGCGTCATGCCTGCGCACGGCAAGCAGTCCCGGCCGGTCGATTTGCTGGAAGAAGAGATACCGAGAATGTGGCTGGTGACCGATGCGCGCGGAACGGTTCGTCGCGATGTTGTGGGGCTGTTCAATTGGTACGAAAAGCCGTGGGAAGTTGACTATCCGCTCGACCGCATTGGCCTGCCGACGGCCAAAAGGTACGCAGCCTACGATTTCTGGGGCAACCGGTTGTTGCCAACCGTGGAAGGACACTTGAAACTCACCGTGCCGCCAACCTCATGTACGATTCTTGCCGTCCGGCCCGAGTGCGATCGCCCGCAGGTTGTCGGCACATCGCGGCACGTAACGCAAGGAATGGTTGACCTACTCGATGAGAAGTGGGATG
>JANXOJ010000093.1 GCA_025353625.1 Planctomycetota bacterium
CGCCCTTGAGGAAGCCGGGCCGGCCAATATCGTCGTCCTCACCGGCGGCGTGTCCGTTGGCACCTACGATCTCGTGCCCGCCGCGTTGACCCGATGCGGGGCGACAACCGTTTTTCATGGTGTTTCGCAAAAGCCTGGCAAGCCGCTTCTCTTTGCGGAAAAGCCGATACCGCAGGCCTCGCTTATTAAGCAAATTCCAGACCCACGCAACGACAATGCACGTCGGCAACTCTTCTTCGGCCTGCCCGGCAATCCACTGTCGTCCCACTTCTGTTTCCATCGCTACGTGGCAACGGCCATTCGACGGATGAGCCTCCGACACGAATTTCACGCATCGTGCGTAGGCCGCTTGATCGACGGCCTGGAATGGAAAGGCGGACGGACGCAGTTCCTGCCGGGCTGGGCTACGAAAGACGAAAAACCCAACTGCTCTTGGAACGTTGCATTGCGGCGGACGGCCAGTTCGGCAGATATTTTTAGCGGCCACCAAGCGAATTGCTACGTCGAAATTCCGCCGCGGGAACGTGCAATTCAAGCCGGAGATGCTTGCACGTTTACGTGGTTGTGAGGAATCGGGAGTGCTCACCGTGAGAGGCAAAGTTCTCGATGAACCACATTTCATATCTCGACGGGCGACAATTTCAGTTCGGTGGGTGCTTTACGCCCGAGCGATTTTAGACTAGAATGTGCTACACGCCCTTTCCGATAAAAAAGGGGTTGTTGGCACCATTCCACCGTCCGGCTGCTATCGGGCGGGGATTTTGGTGCGGTAAGTGATTGCTAAATAATACTTTAGGAGAGGTGGCAGAGTGGTCGAATGCGCGGGTTTGCTAAATCCGTGAGTGGCTATAAGCTGCTCCGAGGGTTCGAATCCCTCCCTCTCCGCTTTTGATTTGAGCACCAAGATGCTCGGAAGCGCACAGTGATGCACAAGCTCTTGTTTCGCAAGAGCTTGTGTCGTTTCTTGAGATCTCCGTGCGCGTTTGTACCGCTACTACTTTTCCCTGCTGCACTTGAATTTGCCTAAAAATTCGCTTGAGTGTATTGGATTTTGCATTGCTTTTTGGAAGTCGGCATCGGTCACCATCGGGTAGTGTATCAACGCAATCTTGGGGGTGTTGCCCATCCACGCGGTCACGACGTACATCGGGTATTCCGCCGCCAGTTCCGTCTACGGGCTCTTGCGGTGCTGCGCTACGAGAGATTGCTGCGTGGTCGTAAATAGAATGCCCGAAGGCCAGAATCGCTTCCAGCCCTCGGGCATCAAGTTCAATCAGAGCAGGTTCACGACCCGCTCGGCCAGGCCCTTCTCGCCCAGCACGACGTTCAGCTTGCCGCTGATGGCCACCCGTTCCAGGACTTCCAACTCCCGGAGCCGCATCAAGGTCGGGTTGCCTTCCAGCACCTTGGCGGTGTTGGCCTGGCTGCGCATGGCCGCCGTTTCTTCACGGCGGACGATCAGGTTGGCCTCGGCAGCCTTCTTCGCCTCCGTGACCTTGTTCATCAGATCCTTCATGTCGCCCGGCAGGATCACGTCGCGAATGCCCATCGATACGACTTCCAGACCCAACGCGGCCACCCGCTGCCGGACGATGGTCTCCAATTCCTTGGCCACGGTGTCCTTGTCGGCCAGGAACTGGTCGAGCTCCCGTGCGCCGATCACCGCCCGCAGAGCCAACTGTGCCTCGCGGTACAGTGCCTGGCGTGCGTCGTCCGCCGCGCTCAAGGCGCGATGGGCGTCGGCCACGCGGAACGTGGCAACTGCGTTCAGACGCAGCGTCACCTTATCGGCGGTCATAATCTCCTGGCCGCCGATGTCCAGCATCGTCTCGCGGAGGTCCACCGGCACGAGCGCGACCTTGGCCACGTTCTTCCAGAACGCATACTTGCCGGGCGACAAGGTCTCAACGTACCGACCATCCTCGAACAGCACGCCCACCTTGCCCTGCTCAACGGCATAAGCGTCCAGCAGCCGCTCGGCCATCGCCGATCGGACGATCACCTGGAGATCCTTATGCTCGATGCGGACCTTGCGGGCGTCGATCACCTCGACGGCGACCTGCTTGAACGTGGTCCAGTAGGCGTACAGACCGGGCGGCAGGATGTGGCTGAAGCGGCCCTCCACCCAGACCAGTGCTCGCTCGTGGTCCTTGAGGTCCAGAACGACGGCGCGGTCCTTCAGCGCACCCGACTTGACGATCACGTCGATCTTCTCGTGGGTGAGCCAAGGGGCACGCTGCGAGACAACCTCGATCTTGACCTTTGCGAGCGGGTCGAAGAACCAATGCCGACCAGCACCGAGCAGGCCCTTGAACTCGCCGTCGCGGAAGTGCAGACCGATTTCGTAGCTGCGAATCTTGATCGTCTTGAACATCGTTAACCATTCCTTCCTGTGGCCCGAAATG
>JANXOJ010000102.1 GCA_025353625.1 Planctomycetota bacterium
CGAGATTACTCGAAACTAGAGATTCGTCGCGGCGACTTGGTAGGCAATTTGGAGCGCGCGGCCGAATTCGAGTGGAATCGAAACATCGCCAAGCTCGGCAAGCCCGTCGATCGCGATGAATGGCACATGACGCCGCAAATGATTAATGCTTATTACAATCCGAGCCAGAACGAGATCGTCTTCCCTGCCGCAATTCTGCAACCGCCCTTCTTCGACCTTACGGCCGACGACGCCGTGAACTACGGCTCGATCGGTGCCGTGATTGGCCACGAGGCGGGCCACGGCTTTGACGACCAGGGGTCGAAGTGGGATGGCGACGGCAATCTCAACCAGTGGTGGACGCCTGCCGACCGCGTCGAGTTCGACAAGCGCGGCGACAAACTCGCCGCGCAGTATAGCCGCTTCGAGCCGTTTCCCGGCTTCAAGGTCAATGGCCGCTTCACGCTGGGCGAGAACATCGGCGATCTTAGCGGCCTAACGATTTCTTATGCCGCCTATCACTTGGCACTCGGCGGCAAGCAGGCACCCGCGATTGACGGCATGACGGGCGACCAACGATTCTTCCTTGGCTGGTCGCAGATTTGGCGGCGCAAGCATCGCGACGAAGACCTGAAGAACCGCCTGCTCGTCGATCCACACTCGCCTGCCGAGTATCGCGTCAACGGCACCGTGCGCAACGTGCCGGCGTTCTACTCGGCCTTCGGAATCAAGCCGAGCGATAAGATGTATCTGCCGCCGGACGAGCGGGTCAGGATTTGGTAATAAACAACAATTCCGTCGGTTGCTCTTCGCTCGGCCCACGGCTACGCACGTTGGGCCGCTCGCGACGAGCAGCAATTTACCTGCGGCCGTTCCATGCGTTGGTTCGTTCGACTACGCACCGTTTTCTCGGCAGCGTAAATCCGAACACTTATTTCCTCGCTCGTCCTTACCGTCATGCTACAATGGATGAGGCAAGATAACTCGGGAGGAATTGTCCCATGCGTACCGTGGCTGGGGTTTGCATCATCTGTTGTTCGCTGGTTGGAAGTCTCGCGGCACGCGATATCTTTGTAAATAACGTTGCCGGCGACGACAAGAATCGTGGCTCGGCAGCGGCCCCGCGCGGCGATTCCGCCAGCCCCGTGCGAACGATTGCCAAGGCCCTCCGCTTGGCCCGTGGCGGCGACCGCATTGTCCTGGCCAATGCCGGACAGTCCTACCGCGAGTCGATCAGCCTCGTCGGTAGCCGCCACAGCGGCGTTCCGGCGATTCCGTTCATCCTCGATGGGGGCGGGGCGACGCTCGATGGTTCCGTGCCAATTCCGGCCGAAAGCTGGACCCACTATCGCGACAACCTCTTTCGCTTCCGCCCTACGACACTCGACGGGGCAGTTCTGTTTCTCGATAACCGCGCGATCGATCCGCTTCCGCTGGAATCCAAGACCGCATTTCCGCCGCGCCTCGATCCGGGCCAATGGTGCGTGCTGGAAGGATCGATTTACTTCGCCGTCGAAAAGAGCAAGCTGCCGGGCGACTATAAGCTTTCGTATGCCGCGCAGCCCACCGGCATTACGCTTTATCACGTCGATCACGTTATCGTTCGCAACTTAACCATCCAAGGCTTTCAGGTCGATGGCATCGCGGCAGCCGACTCCGCTCATAATGTGGTCTTGAACAACGCGACCTGCAAAGCAAACGGACGCGCCGGCGTATCGGTTCGCGGCGGTGCCCAAGTAGAAATCGATGGGTGCAAACTGAGCGGCAACGGCTTGGGGCAACTCATGACCTTCGCCAATTCTCAGACGCATCTGTTCAAAAGCGATCTGGCCAACGATACGGCGCGCGCATGGGTCGATCGGGGTGGCCGCGTTTACTTGGGAACGAAGCTCGTCGAAGGCGGGCTAAAAGCAATCAAAGCCGAAGATGCCCCGCGATAGTCGCCTCGTTCTCCCCGGTTCCCACGCTTCGAGTTCGTGCTTTTGTCAAATCGCCTCACCCGGCCCTTGCCCGCCGGCCATCGTCCTGTCCATCGACGGGGTGAATCTTGATCGTGGTGCCGGGCGGCATGCGGCGTTCGGGGGTGACGCCCCGTTTGGTCGATGCAAAAAACGGATAGAACTCGGCGGCCAAGCCAGTGGTGAATTCTGTTTGCAGTCGGGCGAGAATTTCTTTCCACGTCAGGCCGCTGCGATAGATCACGCGATAGGCTTCCTTGAGTTGCGCAATGGCCTTATAGTCGAAGCCTGCCCGCTTCAAGCCCACTTGATTGAGCCCCACCACGTAGCTGCTCTCGCCGTCAATGGTGACAAACGGCGGCACGTCGCGCGAGATGTGGGCTTGCCCGCCGACCATTGCCAGTTTTCCAATGCGGCAGAATTGATGCACGCCTGCCGCACCGGAGAGAAAGGCCCGTTCACCGACCGTCACATGCCCGGCAAGCATGACGTTGTTGGTCAGGACGACATGGTCGCCGACGATGCAATCGTGGGCGACGTGGGAATTGCACATCAGCAAGCAATGGTCTCCGAGGGTCGTTGCATGGCCCGGCTGCATCGCCCTATGGATGGTGACGTTCTCGCGAATTGAATTTCCGGAGCCGATGATCACGCGGCCAAGCTGCTCGGGAACATTTGTGTGCTGCGGAATGCCGCCGACGACCGACCCCTCAAAAAGGTGGTTGTTTTGTCCTAGAATGGACTCTTTCTTTATCACGACATGGGTTTCCAAGATGCACCCATCGCCGAGCGTTACCCCCTCCTCAATCACGCAAAAAGGACCAATTTGGACCCCGATGCCAATTTTTGCGGAGGCAGAAACCAGCGAGGAAGGGTGGATACTCATGGAAGGCACCTTAAAACTGGGATAAAAGTATCGAATCGCGCTGCGATTCCAAGGTTATGGCGCAAATCGAAGCCCGATCACTCTTATCGGTTAGCAAAACTTACCGGATTGCTCCAATTCTGCCAAGCGCAACAGTTTGATCGTTTGCCCCCCCGACTGAGAACTTCCCCTGCCCTCTTCCCCACGCCTGCCCGCACCGGTACACTGATAGAAAGTCATTCCTTACCAACCCACCTACTAGGTATTATGGCGACCCCAGACAAGCTATACGACGAAGCGATTGCATTGCAACAAGCGGGCAAGATGAACGAAGCGGTAACCCATTTGGAATCGCTCGTACAGGCCCATCCCGAACATGCGTTGACCCACGCCGCCTTGAGTGCTTTCTATAGCAAGCAAGAGCGGCACGGCGAGGCGGTGGCCCACGCCAAGCAGGTCTGCGAACTCGATCCCGACGATCCGTTTAGCTACATGGCTTTGAGCCTCGTCTGCCAGCGGGCGGGCATGATTCAAGAAGCCGAGCAAGCCACCGCCGATGCCATGAACCGCCAATGGGCGGCGAATAAGGCCAAGGCGTAGAATCTTTCGCGGAATGAAGTGGCACGTGAATTTGATTGCCAAGAAACGCCCCCGCCGACCTCGTGCCAAGCGGCGACGCGCCAACCGCACGCCACAGTTAATAATCTAAGTCCGCTTCCGCCCCACGAACGTGTAATACGGCACGCGGATCAGGGGAATGTAAGGCACCTTGGCGCGGTGTTCTTCCATGCGAACCGGGTGGAAGTGGCGATGTAAATACGGCATGTGGTCCGGCGAGAGGAAGACGTTGTCGGCACCGAACCAGAGCGGCCAGAACGAGCGCGTGAACCACGAATGGCGCACGGCACCCTCGGCCGGGTACTTCCGCGATACGAAGAAATCGGTGATCCCGATGACGCCGCCGGGCCGCAGCATCGCTAGGGCGTTGTCCAACGCCGCGAACCAGTCGGGGATCATCGTCAACGAGTACGAGAATGTCACCACGTCGGCCAAGCCGTCGCCGTTGGGCCGAAACGTCGTCGCGTCGGCAGCGACGGCCGCAACATTTTTCCACCCCCGCGCCTCAATGCGCTTGCCGGCGACGGCCAGCAGCGAATCGCACAGATCGACGACGTAAACCTTGCGAGCCCTGGGGAGATCGGCGGCGAGCGGCTCCAAGTTGGCTCCCGTGCCGCCGCCCATATCGACCCACACTCCATCTTGCGGCACCGGAATCGACTGGTACATCGCCTCGCGACCTAGCAATAGGCGGCGGCGGAAGTCGTCGTAGGCCTCGGCCTGACCAGCGTAAAACGATTCTAAACGCGCGGCATGGTCCTTGCCTCGGACGGGCTTGGCGACGATATGATAGAGAACGCGGAGATCGGAAAGGAACGACATGGAAACTTTCAAGCGGCCAAGTCGGCGATGTGGAAGCTTCCATAGGTATGCACGCGGCATTGGGCGTGAAGCTGCTCGGCTAGGGAGCGATCGTAGGATAGCAACTCGCCCACGCGGCGCTTCTGCCCGTTGACGACCACCTCGGTCTGATCGACAAAATCGGTTCGCAAGCCGGCGCTTCGCCAGAGGAGTCTTGAGTGGGAGGCGGCTCGACCGAGGATGGCCTGCCACTCGCGCGCTAAGAGCGGCAAGCGGCGCGTCGAGAGCCAGTCCATGTGATCGAGCAGCACGAAGCGCGAGATCGGCTGCGTGCTTTTCGTTAGGAACCCTTCCACCGAATCGGTGTGCGTCTCAACGCGATCGACGAGGCCGCCGCGAAGTTTTTGGAAACCGTCGGGCGTGAGGTAATTTGGGCAGCAGTCCGGCGAGTAGCTCCCCGTCATATAGACGCGCCAGAAATAGTTGTCGTTGAGCGGCAGTCGGGCAAAGACCGATTCGACGCAGTCCTGCACGAACTGGCTGATTCCGCCCGGATATTGGGTTTCGATCTGAAAGCGTTGAGCCTGGGGCACGCCCAGGAGCGAAAGGATGGTGTCTCTTCGCATGGCAAATCGCATCGACTTCGACCAGAATCGCTCGCGAAAATGCCGATCGTAGATTTCCTGCTGCTGTGCGACCGTGCGACATTCGAGCAATTCGTTAATTCGCGGCCGAAGTTTTGCCACGCGGTTGATATACATGTTAATCAGCAACGCGAAGGTGCCGCAGGTGCCGCGAAAGTAGAAGGGCCGGTGGTTCTTGGGATCGAAGAATTCGATCCAGCGATCCCAATAGCGGCGCGACGAGTCGCCCAATGCGCCCCGCAGTTTTTGATCGTAAATCTTGCCCGCTCCGGCTAGGCGTCCCCGACCAAACATGGCGAAGAAGTCTTCATATTCGAGAGAGCGAATACTTGCGATCTTCAAATCGAGCAAGGCGTTTTGACGCGGGTTCATATCGACGGCCAAGACCTTTTTGGGGCCGGCCAGGGCGTAGTCCAACGCATTGCAGCCGGCGGAAGTAATCACCAGCACGGTGTCGTCGGCGGTAAGATTCAACGCTTGGTGGTCGAGCCGTGGATCTTCCCAGCAGGTGTTGTAAACCAAGTTATTGCCGTGGACGATCTTGAAAACGTGCCCGCCTGCCCATTCGCTCAGAGACATCCTAAATCCTCCTCGTTAGTCCAAGCCTTCGAGATATTTTTCAAACTCTGGGTCGAGATTCTTTTCCTGGCCGGTTGAATTCGCTGCGCCGATCGGAGGTGCCACCGTGGGCGGAGCTTCAGGGACCGATCCGACCGGCGGGACTTCCCTACTCGGCGATTCTGTCGCCCACGGCGAGTGGCTCGCTGCCGCCGGCACACCGAATCCGAGCACTGGGTCGATCTCATGGGCTGGGTCGATCTCGTGGGAATCGCTCAACCAATTGCGACCCATCGAAGCGTCCGGCATGGGGACCGTCGGCAATTTGTCGCGTGCCACTGGGGGCCACGATGGCGCGGGCGATTGTTTCGGTGGCACGACGGGTGTTTGCCGTGCAAGGGGCGTTTGCGTGGAGGAGGACTCACGATTCGCACTGGGGCGATTCGCACTGGGGCGACTTGTCGGCGGCGGTGAAGGAAGCAACGCAAGCGGATCGGCATCGGCCATCGCCAGGAAATCTCGCATCTCCATCTGAACGGACAATTGCTCGGCAACCGGATCGGAAGCCAGGGCCTCATCGAATTGCATGTCCGCGTCGGCTTCCACACCGCGCACCGTCGGGACGGCGTTGTTGCCGTCCGCGACCGCCGGATCGCCCACGGGGCTGTACTGAATCGCCGGGACCGCATGGGGATCGCCATCGTAGCGGTAAAGAATGCGGAACGACAGCGGGCCAATGGTAAACTCGCCCTCCGGCAGCAAGGGAGCCAACTCGATCCGCCGCCCTCCGACCATGGTTCCGTTGAGCGAAGCCAGATCGCGGAGCATTAACAGGCCATCCTGCTCGAACATTTCGCAATGGCGGCGACTGATTAGCGGATGTGCCACGGTAACGTCGGCCTCGCGGCTGCGACCGAGAACTGTCGGCAGCGCAAGATCGACCAGCCGTTTTGATGTCTTACCGCCGATGACGACAAGTTTTGCGATCATGGTGCGACGGGAGTGGACCCCGCAACAAGGCAGGTGGCATTGGGGGGTAGGGGGGAAATAAACGATGCCACACTATTTTAATCGACGGGGTGGAAAGCGGCAATGATCGTTCCAGGACTTCCAAAACAACACAACTCATCCAATTGAGGGGTATTGACAGGTCGTTCCGGATCGATTTAACTGTCTAAAGCTAGAACTGCCCTTGAACGCGGCTCCCGGAACCCTATAATTTCGGGACTCTACTTTGGGGCGAAGGGCTTCCAGCATATAATTTGATTTTGCTCCGGGCGGGTGTAGCTCAGTTGGTAGAGCACGACGTTGCCAACGTCGTTGTCGTGGGTTCGAACCCCATCACCCGCTCTTTTTTATTTGACGCTAGCAATTACGGCAGACCTAATTTCCTGAACCCTGAACTCTGGCCACTTTTTCACCGACAAAGGTTCAACGCAAGCAATCATGGCAGACTCTAGCAAGCACAACGCCGCCGAGGCGCTGGAATCGGGACGGATAATCGCCGATCAATCGGTTGGGTTGATCGACGCGGACGGCGAGGGCGGCGAGAAACCCAAGCTCAACTTGGATGTCAAAATCGATAACCGCAGCGCGTGCGAGCGGCACATCACCGTGACCATCGCCCGCCCGGATATCGACCGCTATCTCGATAAAGAATTCAGCGAATTGATGTCGGGTGCCCAGGTTCCCGGCTTTCGGCCCGGTCACGCTCCCCGCAAGTTGGTCGAGAGCCGCTTCCGCAAGGAAGTCGCCGGACGGGTCAAAGGCGCGCTGTTGATGGATAGCCTGGGTCAAATCCACGAGGATCACGATCTATCGGCCATCGGCGAGCCGGACCTGGATCTGGAGGCCGTTGAAGTTCCAGAAGAGGGCCCGTTGACTTTCGAGTTCGATCTGGAAGTTCGCCCGCAATTTGACCTTCCGCAATGGAAGGGCCTCACGATCGAGAAGCCGGTTCGCAATTTCAGCGGTGCCGATATCGATCGAGCCTTGCAGCGGATGTTGGCCAGTCGCGGCCGGCTCGTGCCGTTCGATGGTCCGGCTGCTGCCGGCGATTACATCACGGTGAACCTCACGTTCAAGCAGGGGGATCGCGTGATTTCCAGCGCGAGCGAAGAAGTCATCCGCTTGCGACCGGTACTCAGCTTCCGCGACGGCAAGATCGAAGGCTTCGACGAGGCCATGACTGGCATAAAGGCGGGCGAAACGCGAACGCTTTCCACACACCTCAGCGCGGATGCGCCGAATGCCGCGCTGCGCGGCCAAACGGTGGAAGGCCATTTTGAGGTTCTCGAAGTCAAAAAGCTGCATCTGCCGGAATTGGATTCCGCCTTGCTTCAAGAACTCGGCGGTTTCAATTTGGAAGCCGACCTCCGCGATGCCATCAAGGACTCGCTGCAGCAAAAACTGGAATACCAGCAGCGGCAGCGCGCCCGCGAGCAGGTGACTGCCGCATTGACCGTGGCTGCCAATTGGGAATTGCCCAGCGGGCTGCTCGAACGACAAAGCCAGCGCGAGTTGCAGCGTGCCGTGTTGGAACTGCAGCGGAGCGGGTTTAGCGAGGACGAAATTCGCGCCCACGAAAATGCTTTGCGGCAAAATAGCGCCGCTTCCACGGCACGCGCTTTGAAAGAGCACTTCATCCTCGAACGCATTGCCGAGGATCAGAATATTGACGCCGATGAAGCCGATTACGAGAAAGAAATTCGCACCATTGCGGAACAAACGAAGGACTCAGCGCGGCGCGTGCGGGCACGTCTGGAGAAGGGCGGGGCAATGGATGTTTTGCGGAACCAGATCATCGAGCGGAAGGTCGTCGATATGATCGTGGAACACGCAAAGTTCAACGAAGTGCCCTTTGAGATCGACGAGACCGATGTAGCCGCCTTGGAACTGGCGGCCGGAGGCCAGGAACATTCGGTAATCCCCCAGGCCAAGCCCGGCGGAGAAGATCCGGCGGATAAATTGCCCGGCTCGGCGCAGTTGCGCGGGTAGTGGGTCGCCTTGTGGGACGGACCTCCGAGTCCGTCCCGCGAAATTAGTCTCAGCCCCTTGACTTGTAACGGAATACTTTAGAATACAACAACGGTGACGGAGTGCCGGCTTTGACTACTCCTCCTCATTAGACTCTGGACCATTTCATGTCTTCCTACCGCGATTATCAGCGTCAGCGGCAGTTGACGCTGGGCGATTTGCTGCTCGAGAATCGGATCATCCTCTTGCAGGGCGAGATCCACGACGGCAACGCCAACGAATTGGTGATGAAGCTGCTGTACTTGCAGAGCGAGAACCGCCGCAAGGACATCCACTTCTACATCAACTCGCCCGGCGGCAGCGTCAGCGCGACGCTCGCTATCTACGATACGATGCAAATTTTGAGTTGCCCGGTGGCAACCTACTGCGTTGGCTTGGCGGCCAGCGGCGGCTCGGTGCTTTTGGCCGGCGGCTCGAAGGGCAAGCGGTTCGCCTTGCCCCACGCCAAGATCATGATGCACCAGCCCTACGGCCAAGTGGGCGGCCAGGTCTCGGATATCGAGATTCAGGCCCAAGAGATTCTCAAGACCCGCGATGTGCTCAACCTGATTCTCGCCACGCATTGCAGCCAGCCTATCGAACGGATCGCTAAAGATACCGACCGCGATTTTTACATGAACGCCGCCGAAGCAAAAGCCTACGGCGTCGTCGACGATATTCTCACCAAGCAAGCCTTGGCCAAAGAAGAGGAAGAGGAGTAAATAAACTATGCCGCTCATTCCTTACGTCGTTGAAAAAAGTGGCCGCGAAGAGCGGGCGATGGACATCTACAGCCGTCTGCTCCGCGACCGCATCGTCTTTCTTGGCTCGTCGATCAACGACGAAGTAGCCAACAGCATCGTTGCCCAACTGCTCTTTTTGCAGTCGGAAGACTCGAAGGCCGACGTCCACTTGTATATCAACTCGCCCGGCGGAAGCGTTAGCGCGGGCTTGGCAATTTACGACACCATGCAGTTCATCAACTGCAACGTGGCGACCTATTGCGTCGGGCAGTGCGCATCGATGGGTGCCGTGCTCCTGACTGCCGGTGCCGCCGGCAAACGGCGTGCGCTGCCCAACTCGCGGATCATGATCCACCAGCCGCTCGCCGGCATGGAAGGCACCGCCGAAGAAATCATGATCCATGCCAAGGAGTTCGGAAAAGTCAAAGAACGACTCAACCGCATCCTCCTCAAACATACCGGCCATCCGCTCGATAAAATCGAACGGGACACCGATCGCGACCGCTTCATGTCCGCAGAAGAGGGAATGCAGTACGGGCTCATCGATCAAGTCATAGAACACATCGACGCCAAGCCGGCGTAGGTATTCATCTCGCTCCGCGAGATGTAAATGGATAGGGTGGTGTCGCGCGGTCGGATGTTTAACGTCCGACGCGAAGACCCGCCAACGAATGCCGCAAGAATACGTTGTTCGTGCTCAAGGGGGGGCAGAACAGCCGTGGAAGGATCTACGGCTACCTCCCTTTTTGGACGAGGGCATTATGAAATCCTGGCAGTTTGCCGTCGTAGGAGCGATCGTAGGCTCGCTTGTGGCCTTGGCCGGTTGCCGCAACGATCCGTCCATTGCCCTGCTGGAGCGCGATAACCGCCTCAAGGAAAACGAAATCTATCGGCTCCGCAGCCGGCTCGAAGAGTTGGAAGAAGCCGTGCAGGCGTCTGCCCCCGCTGCGACAACATCGACGACGCCATCCGATGCGCGCCGCCCGCGAGCTGCAACATCGGGCGAATTGCCGCCGGAGCCGCGCGTCGAGGGCGGCTCAACGTCGCCGCGTTCCGATGCTACAATTCCGCGATCGATGCAGCGCGATTCGCCCCCGCCCGATACGTTTCGTCCCCCCAAGATCGAACTTCCCGGCGAAGCCATGCCCGACGTTCCGAATTCGCTCAAGGTGCCAGGTGGCGGTGAAGCCCCCCGGCGCGTTCCGGCCCCCGGCGGCAATTCTCAATCGGCTCCCACGTCGGGCCTGACCCTTGCGTCGGGGCAAGCGGCCATCGATGCCAGCCCCGTCGCCCAGATTACGCTCAATCCTTCCTTGACCGGCGGCATCAACAACGGTGGCCGCGACGGCGACGAAGGGCTGTTGATCGTCGTTGAACCGCGCGATTTCAGAGGCAACATCGTCGATCTGCCCGGCGATATCAGCATCGCTCTCTTGGACCCCGCACTCGTCGGCGAGCAATCGAGGCTGGCACGCTGGGATTTTACGGCAGCCGAAACGGCGGGCATGATCCGCACCGGCACGCAAAGGGGCGTCCACTTGCAAGTGCCCTGGAAATCGGCCGTGCCAACCCACGATCGCTTGAAGCTCTACGTCCGCTACACGACCGGCGATGGCCGAAAACTCCAAACCGACCGCCTGATCGGCGTGGCGTTGCACTCCCCCCTGTCGGTGGAGAACGCAATTCAGTCGGAGGCCGAAACGCCCGACAAAAGTTCGCGGTCGCAACGGCCAGAATGGTCTCCGGTGCGATAAATTCCGCGTGCCCACGCAGCGCGAGGGAGCCCGAGTTTCCCTTTCTTGCATTTTGTTACCAATTACGTTATTCTGACGTGGCAGGGGCAAGGGCAATTGCCGACTGGAACTACGGGAGTGCCGCCATGTTTTTTAGAATTTCCAAGCCAGCTTACGCTACCTCAAAAGGTTTCACGCTCGTGGAGCTGCTCGTGGTGATTACCATCATCGGCATCCTGATGGGCATGTTGCTGCCTGCCGTGGGTGCCGCGCGGGAGTCTGCCCGAAAGGTCCAATGTGCGAACAATCTGAACCAGTTAGGCAAGGCCGTTTTGCAGCACGAGGAAGCGCAAGGTTTTTACCCGACGGGCGGTTGGGGGTGGCACTGGGTTGGCAATCCGGATAGCGGTTTCGGCGCGAATCAGCCGGGTGGCTGGTTCTACAACATTTTGCCGGGATTGGAAATGAACGGATTGCACGATGCCGGACACTACGGCGATGTCAATGCGCATAAACAGGCGATGATCAAAATGGCGCGCACGCCCCAGCCGGTCATGCACTGCCCCAGTCGGCGGCGAAGCGAACTTTATCCCGCTCCCACAACTTTAATCTCGCACTATGGAAATGACGTCAATAATACACCAGACAGCACGGTCGCCCGCGGCGACTACGCAATCAACGCGGGCGACACCGATCGCGCCGAGAATAACTTTCCTGGTGCGAATGGCCCCGGCCCAACGAGCGATCCCGGCGTTGTGACGTCCCCGGTCTGGATGGGAAGCGAGATTTCAAATTGGCCGGGCACCTGGACCGGCATCTCGTTTATTTGTAGTACGGTGCGCCAGCAGGACGTCACCGACGGAGCCAGCAATACGCTCATGCTGGGTGAAAAATATATCGACATGGCGTCTTACGGAACGGGTGTGGGTGCTGCCGATAACGAAAATATCTACGTTGGCTTCGACAACGATCTCTTCCGAGGAACTGCGACCATTCTCGCGCAGGACCGCGACGGTCTCGTTCAAACGACAAATTTCGGCGGAGTGCATAACGCCAGTGCCAATTTCGTCTTCTGCGACGGTTCGGTACATGCCATCTCCTACTCGGTCGATCCGGCGATCTTCAAGAGCCTCGGCAATCGCAGCGACGGTGCAGCAGTCGATCTTTCCAAGCTGTAAGGACGGAATTTGAATTCCCAATTGACGGCAAAACAGTTGACACCGAAGCCGTAGGATTGGTTTACCATGCAGTGGGCCACAGGGCTTGCAATCGGCGAAACCATCTGGGTTGTAGGACTGTGCATCTGGATCATCCAGGATCGCCGCTCGCCCGTCGCCACGCTCGCATGGATCTTCGCCCTGGCGTGGCTGCCCGTGGCCGGCATCGCCATTTATCTGCTCATCGGGCCGCGACGGCTGACGCGCAAACGGCTGCACTATCATCGCGGCACGAAGCGTCTGGCGGAAGCCCTGCGGCACGTGCGAACGGGCGGCAGAAGTGCCGACATCGTGCAGGCCGAGCATTGGCGACCGCTCATGGAACTCGGTCGGCGTAGCGGTTACACTTTGCCGGCGCGTGCGCATGCGATCGAGCTCTTTACCGGCGGTGATGCGTGCTTTGCGGCGATGGAAGCCGCGATTGCCGCCGCCCAGCATCACGTCCATTTGGAGACGTACATTTGGGCGCGCGATATCGTGGGCCGGCGGTTCGGCGCGTTGTTGGCGGCAAAGGCCCGCGATGGCGTCGAGGTGCGGGTGTTGATCGATGCCATTGGCTCGGCCCGCCTGGGGCGCGGCTTCCTGCAAACGCTGCGCGCAGCGGGAGCCGAGGTGGCCTCGTTCAACCCCATGTCGCTCGCTCGTTTTCGGCCCGATCTGGTCAATTTCCGCACGCACCGCAAGATACTCGTCTGCGACGGTCGCACGGGCTTCGTCGGCGGCACGAATATCTGGGACGTTCACAGTGCGGCGGTCAGCGGCAGCGCGGCGTGGCGCGATACGCACGCACGGATCGATGGCCCGCCGGTCAGCGACTTGCAATTGGCCTTTCTCGAGAATTGGCAATTCGCCAACGGCAGCGCGCCGACTTCGGCGATCTATTTTCCCGAGCGCGGAGGGGAGGCATCCGGCCCTTGGATGCAGATACTCACTTCCGGTCCCAATAGCGATCACCATACGATCGAGAAGTTCTGCTTTGCGGCGATTGCCGGGGCTCGCCGGCAGGTGATGATCACCACGCCCTACTTCGTGCCGAACGAGCCGATGCTTTCCGCCTTGATGACGGCCGCACTGCGCGGCGTGACGGTTCGCATCGCGGTGCCGAGCCGCAACGATCATTGGCTCGTGGCGGCCGCATCGCGATCGTATTATGAAGGGCTGATTCGCGGGGGCGTACAAATTCTCGAATACGGTCCCAACATGCTCCACGCCAAGGTGCTGATCGTCGACGACGATATCGCCCTGGTGGGTACGGCCAACATGGACAACCGCAGCTTCCGCTTGAATTTCGAGATTGCCGCCGCGATTTACGACTGCGCCGTCGTGGAGCAGTTGACCGGATTCTTCGAGCACGATTTGCAAAGCACCGTGAAGGTTCGCCTTCGCAAGGCCCATCTTATGAACTGGTTGCAAAGGTTGCTGGAATCGACGGCAAGGCTCTTCTCGCCGATGCTGTAAGCTGGCCGGTAGAGCCGCTACGCAGCAGAAGATCCACGCATTGGAAGCCGTCGCGCGTCAACGGTCGCGTAGAACGCACAGATCGTAGATCAGCCGCCGAGGCCAATCGAGTGCGGGAACGCCCAGCCACCGCAATTGACGCAACCGCTGCCAGCGGCTCGATCGATCGACCGCACTACAAAAGGCCGCGAGCAAATCGCCCGCCTCGCTGCGGGCGGTGCCGCGATGATGCAGACGGTCGCGGAGCAAATGGGCTTGATCGAGCGACCGCAGAAAGCTCCGCCATCCGACATCCCACCGCCGCCGAATTCCGCCGCCGCTGCCGGCCTTCCAGAACGCGGCCGCGCTGGCATTGGCCTCGTGCCGACGATATTCCAAAAGCGGCACATCCATGCAATGTATCTGCCCGACGCACGCCGCGCACAAGGCCAACCACCAGTCGTGCGACGCAATTTCCACCGGCAGCGGCAAGGCAAACTCCACGAGCGACCGATTGACCGCGCAAGCACAGCCCAATACGAAGCTTCGCCCCAGCAGCGTTTTTAGCGGCTGCGACGAGTTGTAAGGAAGGCGGTTCTGCCGAAGAAACGAGGAGTGCATCGGCCGTCGCCGGGCATCGACCACGCTCGCATCACAAAAGACAAGCTGCGGCCCAGGGGCAACGGTTTCGGCGTCCCGCAAACCTTGCAACTGTCGCGTCACCTTGTCGGCATGCCAGACATCGTCTTGGTCGGCAAAGAAGAAATAATCCGTCCCGTCCTGCCAAGCACGCTCCATCAACAGGCCGAAATTGCCTGCCGGCCCGCGTCGGATGCCATCCGGCTCGACTAGGGCAAATCGTCGGTCGCATGCTGCTACTTCGCGGAGAATCCGCACGGTGGCATCGTCGCTGCCGTCATCGCGGGCCAGTAGCCGCCAATCGGCAAAGGTCTGGCTTCGGATACTGGCCAGAAGCTCGGCCAAATACGCCGCGCCTTGGTAGGTGGCAAGCAGGATATCGACGCGGGGGTTGGACATAGTTGACCATGATATCGATATCGTTTTATCGCGGAACCCCAATGCGGCCTGAATTAAAAACTGATCGAGCACCACCCTGTAGGGTGGTTTCGTTGGCCGTCGCGCTTGTTTTTTTCTTGACTATCGGATACCCTTGACTATTATGCGTTTGGGTTCGCAGGGCAATGTCTGACGCTACCGCGTTCGCGGTTGTCCGGCGTTTGAAAGGTATGTTGGCGTGGCGTTGATTCGTTCGCGCTTGCGGATCCAAGTGTCTGCCTCCTCATTCATACTTTTTCGAGGTGCCATCATCGTGCGAAAAAATGCGTTCACACTCGTCGAGTTGCTGGTGGTTATTGCGATCATCGGCATCCTAATCGGACTGCTACTGCCGGCAATCAATTCCGCGCGCGAGACGGGGCGTCGCGCCCAATGTACGAACAACATGAAGCAATTGGCCTTGGCCTGCATCGCACTGTGCGATTCCGAAGGTCGCTTTCCGCCGGGCATGACCGTGCCCAAAGGTGAAAAACCCGATACGACGGGCCGCTTCGGGCCGAACTGGGTGATCCGCATACTTCCCTATATGGAATTTAATTCGCTCTATAAGGAATTTGACTTGTCCTCCAATGTGGACATTTCCAGTTCGAGCAACGCCAAGAATATCGCTGCTCGTGCGCGAACGGTCGGTACGATGCTCTGCCCTTCGGACACCTACAACAACAAGCCGTACGTTCCCGGTAGCTCCCGCTCCGGTGCGTATGGCACGACTCCCTGGGCTCGAGGTAATTATGCGGCCAATTCGGCGATCGCTTATTTGAATGTTTCGGCCGGGCAGGGGCCGGATGGCATCGATACCCACTTTGAGTTGGGCGATGGCGCACCGGGATGGCAAAAAGCCTGGGCGCGTGGCGTGATGGGTTGCAATGTCGGGGCAGCACCGCGGCAGATTCCCGATGGATTGTCCAAAACTTGTTTGATTGGCGAACTCCGCGCTGGAATTGTTCCGCAAGATCATCGCGGCACGTGGGCCTTGGGCGAATGTGGCGGCAGCACGCTGTGGGGCTTCGGCTGCGACGGTGATGGCGGCGTCAATTGCCAGACGCTCGGCGGTGCCGACGATGTCTTTGAAGGCCCTGAATTGCAAGGCTTGATGGCTGCTTCTTGGATGGACGACCAAATGATGGGCGTCTGGTCGGGCGGACATAGCTGGCAATGCGGCGTCAAGAGCAAGCACCCCGGGGGTGCCAACATCGTCATGTGCGACGGAAGCGTTCACTTCATCAGCGAAGAAATTGCGTGCAATCAAGCGCATATTGCCCAGGCAAACATGCAGGTCTGGGAGTATTTAATGGCTGCCGGCGATGGTAAGACGGTCGATAACAGGGCGTGGCAGTAATAAAACTAAGTCGCATCGGCTTGAAGATAATAGAAAGTAGTAACGTACTTCATGGCTTTGAATCACCGCCGTTTGTCGGCCGTTCGTTTACGAACGGTTATTGGAATTTCATTACTTGTGTCGTCGACCATCGGGTGCAGTCGGCAGCCCTATCCGTGTGTGAAAGTTTCCGGAAAAATCACGTATGAAGACGGCAGCCTCATTCCCACGGAACGAATGCGGCTGACGTTTATTCCCCAAGTGAAGCCCATCGATCCGAAAACGAAACCGAAGCTGGGTGAGGCCATGGTCGATGTCAAAACCGGAACATTTGCGTCCGCCACAACCTACGTCCCCAACGATGGCGTCATCCCCGGCGAACTCAGAGTTCTCATTACGTGCGACCGCTCACGATCCGACCTCATCGGTGCCGAATACGCCGATCCGCAAAAGTCGCCGCTCAAGGTGGACACCAGCCAATCGCCCTTCACGCTGAAAGTCGCAAAGCCCGGAACGAAGCCGAATGGGAAGTGAGATCATTCGCGGCGCGCAACCTATGCAAATGCAACCCGATGCGCATATTTTGCCGCTACTCCGCGATTTTGTGGTGCGGGCGTCTCGCCCGTATATGCAGACGAGACGCCGGTACGAGAAGTAACGACTACGCCGAGCTTGGAAGCAATTGGTCGTAAAAATGCGTCACGGCGTTACCCGTTCGGGGTGAATGTCATTCGACCGATCCTCTGCGGTTCACCGCTTCAAAAAAATGGTTCCCCGGGCGAAGACCTGCGCATTCTTGAGACGAATGAACCAGAAATGAACCGCCGAGGCCGCTAAGGTGCGCAGAGGAGAAAGAACGAGAGTCTCCTCTGCAATACTCAGCGTCCTCGGCGGTAATTCTATTTGGATTCATCGGTCTGATGCGCGCGCCGACGGAAACCGTTACATAATAAGCGGCTGCGCCGCTGGATTTTTTCAGGCACGGTTCCGGTGTCCAATGGGATTCAAGCAAACGGCCTGATGAGATGAGAATCATCAGGGGCCTGGACGCGCGCTTCAGACGGATGAACCAAAAAACTCCCCCCGCCGTGGTTTTCTGCGCGCTTCCGCGATGGTAGAATGGCTTGCTTCTCGGTCCCCGAAAAGTCTGCGATTCAAATTGAACACCATGACAACAGCTAGAAAACTTACCGGCGGAGAATCAAAACCCAAGTCGATCACGATCGGCGTCGTCGGCACGTGCGATCCGCGCGTCGATGCGGCCTCGCGCGAGCGGGCCTTGAATATCGTGAATATCATCGCCGATCTCGTCGCCGCAGAGGTCCGCACGCCCGACGGCAAGCTCGTCGATGTCGTCTGGACGCCAGTGCTCGTCGATGGCGAGCCGCAAGCCGATACCGTGGGCCGCCAGTTCCGCGCGGCGGGCGTCGATGCGCTGATCTGCGCCCCGGACACTTGGGCCTTCCCGCAA
Organism: Planctomycetota bacterium; assembly: GCA_025353625.1. GTDB lineage: Bacteria > Planctomycetota > Planctomycetia > Pirellulales > Thermoguttaceae > JANXQG01. The sequence goes on from JANXOJ010000102.1 coordinate 17,435, forward strand.
CTTACGCTCTTCAGCATCCTGGCCCACTTGCCGCCGGATGTCCCGGTGAATATCACCTGCGGCAATAGCGGTCCCAAGCCGGGCGTGGTCTATGCCCATGCGGTCAACGGCGCACTGGCCCAGAGCAGCCGACTTACGCACCTCAACGTGGGCACCTGGCCCGACGCGGGTTCCCATCCGCAGCCCACCGACGCAACGGTGGCCGCGCTCATCGATTGGGCGTACGCGGCGGTCACCTATGCCGGACTCAAGGGCCGTCGTGCCGTCGTCTTCGGTCACGATTCGATGGGCATGGAGACCGCGCTAACGCACGTCATCCCCACGCGGCACACGTTCGGCCTGGAAGTCGCACGCTTGGACATGAAGCTTCTGGCCGACATGCTCAATAAGGGCGCGTACGATAAGAAGGAAGCGGCCGGCCTGCGCGGTTGGATCGACCAGCATATCGGCAAGCGTCTCGATCTGAGCCAACCCAACGGCGAAGAAAAGTTCAACCAGTCGCTTGCCCTCTACTTAATCGTTCGCGACTTGATGGCCCAGGTGAATGCCGTCGGCGGCGGGTTCATGAACCAGTTGGAATGGGGTAGCGATCCGCGCGGCATTCCGCTGCCAATTGCCGACGTGATGGAAAGCCTGTTCAATTCCTCCTTCGATCACAACGGCACGAAGGCCGTGCTGCCGTTCGCCACCGAGGCCGATACGCAAGGTCTGCTGACGATGCTCTTCACGACGTGGCTCTCCGGCGGGCAGCCGCCGCTGTTCATGGACTTCCGCAAGGTGTGGGAGCCGTGGGAGATTCAGGGATTGGCTCAGAAGTTGGGCGTGCCGTTCGGCCCCGACGATCTTTGGGCCCAGAAAGGCATCGTCGATGGCAACAACAGCGGCTCCGCCAGCTTCGATTGGGCCGGCAAGCCGGGCGATTCCATCGAAAAGATCATGGCCGGAATCTCGCTGCCGGGGGCCGAGTTGTATTACTTCCCCGGCGGCGGCAATAGCGTGACCTTCTTCTCGCCCGGCGGCATCGACTGCCTCGCCGGGCGTTTGACCTACAGTGCGCTGTCGGGCATGTTCAGCTTCGTTTGGGACGAAGCCTGCACGGTGGACCTGCCGGAGAAGATGGCACGTGCCGTCGCACATACATCCAACTGGTCGTGGCCGCACACTTGGGTCGTGCCAAAGTACGCATCGATGGGCGAGTACAAACAGTATGCCCCGGCGAATCACTTCCATGCCTCCTGGGGATTGAAACCGAGCCGCTTGCAATACTGGATGGATATGACGAACGTGCTATCGGCAGCCCCCTGGTCGAAGCGGCCCCAATGGATCGAAGGCGTCGATCGTCCGCAACCGATGTTGTTCCTGCTCAACGGCGGAGAGAACAATGCAAAAATGTTGCGTGCGAGGGGAAGATAAAACCCCCTATCTTTCCAGCTTTTACAAATCCTGAGAAATTCCGTTCAACCTACTTGACCGGTGCGTAGCCTCGGTGAAAATAGGTTGTAGGAAGAGAGCAAGAGGTACAATGAGTTTCACAAAAACCGCGTCGGTGGAAGAACTTCAGGTAATCGGTCGCTTCGAGAGCCTGCGAAAGATTCTACATTCAGACCAGTATATCGATCACCTCAAGAAGCCTTTGGCTTATTGGGCTTTGCCCGCCGATCGGCGATTGCCGCTGGCCTTCCTTGGCCGCACGTTGGAAGACCTGCTGCGGGTTCCCTTTGCGGAGCTATCCGGCACGCCCGGCATCGGCCAGAAAAAGATTTCATCGTTCGTGAAGCTGCTGGCGCGCGCGGCCAACACCGATCCCTCGGACCTGCCGACGGAGACGATCGAATTGCCGGCGATCATCGCTCAAAGTGGCGAAACCAACGGCAAGTCGGTGGGCGGTTTTAGCGCGGCGTCGGTGTCGGAAGTCGTCTGGGGGCAGTGGAGGGCCAGCGTGCTGAAGCACGGCTTGGGCAGCGAGAAGTTGGGCCGTTTTGCTCCCACCTTGCGCAACATGACCCGCGTAATCTGGAGTACGCAATTGGAAGCGTATTCCCAATTGAGCCTGAGCGATATTCGCTCGATGAAGACGCACGGCGAGAAGCGAGTGCGTGCAATTCTCGAAGTTTTTCACGGTATCCACGTACTCACATCGAGTATGGGAACGCAGGAGCACTTGGTCGTGCGCATCGTACCGACGCGGATCGATCGCGTCGAGCAATGGATTGGCCACGCCTTGCAGACGCCGTCGATTCCGACGACGCAGGAACTGTTTACCAGCGTCGTCGAGCCGCTCTTGGAGCAGATCCGCAACGATGCCACGCAACAAATTGCCAATCTGGCCGAAAACCGCCTCGGCATTTCCGCCCCGATCACCAGCGTGCGTCAGTGCGCGCGAGCGATGGGCCTGACCCGGGCGCGAGTCTACCAGTTGCTCAACGAGATCAACGACATCATGGCCGTGCGTTGGCCGAACGGACGGCATCAAATGTACGAGCTGCGCGAGAAATTAGCGGAGGACATCAAGCAGATGGAACAGCCGCCCGACGTGATACAATTCCATGCTGCCGTGGAGTTGCTCTTCCCCGGCAACCGCCGCGGTGCCGCCGGCCCTCTGGACCAGGCCATGTTGGGAGAGGACGAAGAGGAAGTCGAAGTCGAATCGGTACAGGCCACCGCTAGCCAGCGGAAGCAGTTGGTGGAAGCGCAGTAGTTCGCAACCACCGTTCATCCTTTACCTGTCTCAAAATCCCTTATCTCAAAATCCCTGAGTAGCCGGGACGGCGCAATTGCGCCGTCCCGGCACTCAGCACGAAGCCCCACCGTGAAGCTCTTGCCGGCGCGACCGACCCAGTGGTCGCCGAACCCGGCAAGTAATTTGCTTCAACCCAAGGAGGGGAGGCCGACAGTCCATTCCCGCAAACGGACTGCCAACGGTGGGACTCCTCAGTAGTTTGATATTATGCCGCACGCAAGGCACCTTCTCGCGAAAATGGTTGCATCGCATCGATCACTCGTTCCATCGCCATCACACGCGAACCTTTTACCAGAACGACATCGCCCGACAAAATCGCCTGGGCCACAAAGGGCAACGCCTGTTCCACGGTGTCGCACGGCACGCAGCACGAGCGGATCAAGCCGGTCGAACGGGCACCCGACGTTACGTGCCGCGCGAACTGCCCGCAGGCAATTACCAATTCGGCGCCGCCTACTTGCACGATGTCCTTGCCCATCCGCCAATGCAGTGCGATCGATTGCGGCCCCCGCTCAGCCAAGTCGCCGCAGATTACGATGCGTCGGCCCGGCACGTCGAAGTCGCGCAACAGTTCCAAGGCGGCGTGCATCGCCGTCGGACTGGCGTTGTCCGTATCGTTGATGATCGTGGCACCGCGGATATCCAAGACGTCGCACCGCAACGGCACGGCGTCGTATTTTGTCAATGCGGCGGCAATATCATCCAAGTCGAAGCCCAGCATCCGCCCAATGGAAATTGCCGCCAAGGCGGCTTGGATGTGGTGGCGTCCCCAGACCGGAATTTTGAAGCGCACCGGCTTCTTGCTGTTGCGGCTGCCTGCGACCGGGGACGAAGTCTCGCCAAGGTCCAGATGAAATTCCAGCCGGCCCTGTTGGCAATCGACGTCGGTTGCTCGCGGGCAGCACTGCGGCCCGGTGCCGATCCAGGTGATAGGCGCGGCGCAGCGCGCGGCAAGGGTTCGCAGCCACGAATCGTCCGCAAGGACGGCATGCCCACTCGAAGGCAACGCGGCCAGCAGTTCGGCCTTGGCCTCGGAGGCACCGTGTCGGCTATCGAAACCGTTCAACTGGGCGTCGCCAATGCGCGTGATGACTCCGACCTTTGGCGCACACATTTCGGCCAGCGAGGCAATCTCGCCGCAGCCGCTCGCGCCAAGTTCCAGCACGGCGTAGTCGTGTTCGGCTTCCATCGCGAGCATGCTTAACGGCACACCCCAACGATGGATGCGATATTTTGGGCTGGCCGTCCCCTTCAATTGGCTTCGCAGAACCGTATGGATCATTTGCCGAGCGGTCGTTTTGCCGACGCTGCCCGCGACGGCGATGAGCGTGCCGGAGAACTGCCGCCGCTTCCATCGCGCCCATTGTTGGAGTGCCCGCTGCGGTTCATCGACCAGCAAGGCCCACCGATCGTCCGGTACGGCGACTACTTGCGATGCAACCACGCCTTGGGCACCGCGGCGAAAGGCATCTTCCACCGTGCCCGCGCCATCGCCGTGCGATTCCTGCAAGGCCCAGTAGACATCGCCCGGCACAACGTCGCGGCTATCCGCGACAACCGGCCCCAGCGCAATAGCGGCGGCCTTGCGGATTCCGCTTGAAAGCAGAATCCGACCGGCGGTCGTCAGGGCCAGATGGTGGAGGGAGTGCATGGGTGGGTGGTGGGAATTAGGAATGGTTCAAATCTCAAATTGTTCCTCGCCGGCCACTGGCCGACGACCGCCGGCCGCATCCCCTCCCCGAAGCCATTCCTCGGCGATGCTGCGATCGTCCAAGGCTATCTGCTCGTCGCCGAAGTTTCGACTATCTCGGTTGCCCTTGCCGGCGATGAGAACGCAATCGCCGGGCTGGGCCTGGGAAAGTGCCAATTGAATTGCTTCGGTGCGATCGACGATGATCTGGGCGGCGGCCGGTCGCTGAAAACCGGCCGATATCTCATGGATGGTCTCGCGCGGAAGTTCTGGCCGTGGATTGTCGCTGGTGAGCACGACCCGATCGGCCCCTTTTTCCGCCGCGCGGCCCAATAGCGATCGCGTCTGCCGATCGCAGTCACCGCCCGCGCCAAAGACGCAAATCAAGCGGCCCTCAGTCACTTTTCGCAAGGTCAGGAGCGAAGCGGCAAGGGCATCCGGCGCGTCCGCGAAATCGACGTAGACGCTAAACGGCTGCCCGCACTCGATGCGCTGCAACCGGCCCGGAACGTAATCGACCGCTTCCAATCCTTGCACGACCGTGGTCAGATCGATTCCATACGTCAGTCCGACGGCGGCTGCGGTCAGACAGTTATAGATATGATGCGTGCCAATCATGCGAGTCCGAACCGGAACGCTCTCGCTGCCCGCAGTGAGTAAAAACGTTTGCTCGCTAGGAAACTGTTCGATCGGCGTGGCGGTGATTTCCGCTCGGCGGCGGATGCCTATGGTGAGGGCGGGCCCGGTGAAGTGCTGCAAGTAGCCCAGCGCGATCGGGTCGTCGGCATTGACCACGGCAAAGCCCTCGGGAGCCAAGTAATCGAAGAGTTTCGACTTCGCGAGGCGATAGTTGTCGAGCGAACGATGGTAGTCGAGGTGATCGCGCGATACATTCGTAACGCAGGCCACATCAAAGCGCACCCCAGCCACCCGGCTTTGCGTCAAGGCGTGGCTCGATACCTCCATTACCGCGTGCGAGCATTCATTGGTCACCATGCGAGCCAGCAGCGGTGCCAGCGTGTCGGCGGGCGGCGTCGTATGCGTGGAGGGATCGACCTCCAGCCCATCGAAATATCCCAAGGTGCCCAGCACGCCGACTCGATGCCCGGCTTTAAGCAACACGCTGGCAAGGAGGCAACTCGTCGTCGTCTTGCCGTTGGTGCCGGTGATGCCGATCAACTTCAGTTTGAAACTCGGATTACCGGCCAGGGCCTGGCAAACGCGACCGTAAGCATGGCGCGCATGCGGCACCACGCAACTCGGCACGTTCATTCCGGGCGGCTGCTCGCACAGCACGGCCGCAGCCCCGCGATGAAGTGCCTCGGCAATGAACGTATGTCCGTCGTGGCGGCTGCCCGGCAAGGCGGCGAACAGGTCGCCGGGCCGGACGCGACGCGAATCGGACGTGCAGCGCAAGGGGCGAATATCGTCGGTGCCGACGAACTCCGCTTCCGGTAGCAGTGTACGCAAACTGGGTAGATTTTTGGCAACAGTACAGATTTGCACAGCGCTAGGCCTCCATGCCGCACGCGCGATTTCGTTCACGTCTGGCCGCTGGACCGAACGGTCCGATCACCAACCCGACAATTCCAAGGGCCGGATTGTCGCAATTTCCGCTCGCGTGTCAAGGCGAATTT
>JANXOJ010000105.1 GCA_025353625.1 Planctomycetota bacterium
CTGCTCTACCGCCAGTGCGACCTCACTGCGGCGCGCGAACGCTACTCGATGGCCATTGAATTGGATGAAGACTATGTGGAAGCCCGTGCAAATCTCGGCTGCGTGCTGGCGGAGTTAGGGCAACGCGAATTGGCCGTGGCCGCCTTTGAAGGAGCCTTGCGATACCATCCGGGCTACGCGGACGTTTATTACCACTTGGCCCGCACGCTCGACGAGATGGGCCATCGCCGGACGGCCGAAAGGCATTGGCGGACCTTTGCGACCCTCGCCCCCGATAGCCCTTGGGCGGCCGAAGCGGCCGAGCGGATGAAATAATTCAAGGAGAAAACTAAAGAGGATCCGGAACGCTGGTCCCGGATCCCCTAGTTTCATTGGATGCCAATGGCCGTACTATGCGCTCTTCTTCACAACCCCGCTGAACGGCGATTGCCGACCGGAAACAATATCTTCGGTCACCGTGAACGTACTCGCCGTCGCTTGGTCGGGCAGTTCATACATGATGTCGAGCATCACCTCTTCGATGATCGCACGCAAGCCTCGGGCACCTACGTCTTTGGCATGGGCCTTGTTGGCAATCATCTTTAACGCGCCGTCCGTGAAGTTCAGTTCCGAGTTCTCCATCGAGAACAATGCCTGATACTGCTTGACCAAGGCGTTCTTGGGCTGCGTCAAGACGCGGACCAGGGCATCCTCGTCGAGCGGACGCAACGGCGTAACGACCGGCAAACGGCCAATCAATTCGGGAATCATACCGAAATGCAAGATGTCGTCGCTGGTAACGCGAGCGAGCAAATCGCCGATTTCCATGTCGTCGTGCGCGGTCGCTTCCTGGCCAAAGCCAATCGATCGCTTGCCCAGACGCTTGCCGATGATGTCGTCCAGCCCGACGAACGTGCCTCCGCAAATGAAGAGGATGTTCGAGGTATCCATCTGGATGTACTGCTGCTCGGGATGCTTGCGACCGCCTTGGGGCGGCACGTTGGCGACGGTGCCTTCGAGCATTTTCAAGAGGGCCTGCTGCACGCCTTCACCGGACACGTCGCGAGTGATCGAGACGTTCTGGCTGGTTTTGCCAATCTTGTCGATTTCGTCGATGTAGAGAATGCCGCGTTGGGCCGACTCCACGTCAAAGTCGGCAGCGTGGAGAAGCTTTAACAGCAGGTTCTCCACGTCTTCGCCGACGTAGCCGGCTTCGGTCAGCGTCGTGGCATCGCCGATGGCAAAAGGAACGTCCAAGATGCGGGCCAACGTCTGGGCCAGCAGCGTTTTGCCGGAACCCGTGGGACCGATCATGAGGATGTTCGATTTGTCGATCTCGATCCCGCCCGGCTCGGCGGAGTGCATGAGCCGCTTGTAGTGGCTATGCACGGCCACGGAAAGAACCTTTTTGGCCCGTTCCTGCCCGATCACATATTGATCGAGATGTTCGACAAGTTCCCGGGGGGTAGGAATTTTGCTGAACAGGGGTTTGCTGGTGCCGCGTCGTCTGCGCTCTTGTTCGAGGATCGACTGGCAAAGGTCGATACATTCGCCGCAGATGTAAACGTCGCCCGGTCCTTCGACCAGGGGGCCGACATCGCGGTAGCTCTTCCGACAGAAGGAGCAAAAAGCGTTTTTCTTGGTGGTGCCGCTTCCACGGCGTCCGCCGGTAGTAAAATCGCGTCCCGACTGCATATCGTCAGTTCCTTTCGCCACGGTAGCCTTCTCTATTTCTTGGTTTCTCGGATGATAAGTGTACTACGGTACAGAAGCCCTATGTGTTCCCAACACGTTCTAAGGCGTGCCACCGGTATCCCTTAACTCAGATTGCAGTCGATCCGTCAACGTCGTTTTTATTGTTCGGAATTCTTCGTCGCTGAGCACACCCCTGGAATGCATTTCTCGGAATTTTGTCATCAATTCGCTTGCCGAGAGTTCCTGTTGTAGTGCCTTGGCCCGAATCTGCCCTACAACATAGATCCCGATTGCCAGTAGCACTGCTAGCACCGCAGTCCAAAGGACGGCCTGTTCCACATCTGCAAACGTCAATGCCCGCATAGTCGGCGTCGGTAGGTACGCATCTCGCTCCGAGCGTGTGAATGAGATCGATTCTCGACGAAGCCGTTGCATCCAAGCCTATAGCGCAAAACAAGATTCGGCGAATTTCGCGTTGAAACGCACAATCCTTGCTTGCGCTTTGGGCTTCGATTTTGGCTTTCGCCAATATATTCACAGGCTCTCCGCGAGATGTCTAATTGCCTTCAGCGAAAAACGCCCCCGCGTCAACTCGCAAAGCGAGATGAGTACGTTGTTTTTTTGAGACACCGCTTGCCCAACGGGTCTCGATAACTTAAAGCTGTATATTCATTATGCTCGGCCCAACCGTTAGTGTCCAGTAAAATGCCAATTTGGCTGGCCGGAGGGTTTCGCTCGTCGTACCAATCTCTTTCGGAAACGGCACGAAGGCTCGTTCCCCACAGACTATTTCGACCTGCCAGCCGTCAAAAACCGCCAAAAACCCTACTCACGTTGCCATTCAACCAACCCCTGTTATGCGGATATTCGATATCCACGGCCTATTCCGATTCGTTGGTACATTCGTGTTAAGTTGAAAAAAAGAAATAGCCGATATTCATACTATACGACCGCACCTCGGTTTCCCTGCGCAATTGCCTCCTGGCTGTTGTGCGCTTGAAATGCGACCACCGGGATGTATAACGGCAGACCCAAGGCCCCCGACGAAGACGTGTAGATTGGCCCAACAGCAATTTCGGTGCAGATATGTGGCTGGCATCCTTGATCCAGGTTTATGCGATAGGATTCGCCGATCCGTTGGCAACTTCCCTGCCCCTGGTTCCGGCGGCCTCCGCTGCCGCGCGATCGGGCGCACCGACGCCGCTCTACTGGCGACAGACTTTATTTTCCATTCCGTTCCACGTCGATAAGCCCGCCACCGCCGCACAAGAAGCGGTAGAGGTTCAGTTGCACGTCTCCGGCGACCGTGGTGCCCATTGGGACAGTTGGCTCAAGGCCAAGCCCGATCGAAAATACTTCCTCTTCAAGGCTGGCGTTGATGGCGAGTATTGGTTCGATGTCCGAACCCTCGACCGCAGCGGGCAATTGCGTCCCTTGGGGGCATGCGTTGCAAAGCTGGTCGTAATCGTCGATACGCAGCCGCCCAAAGTCCAGCTCGATGTGCTTCGCGGTGCCGCAGGTCAGATCACGGCAAAATTCCGCATCGATGAACTCTATCCGAACCTTCAAAGTCTGGCCGTCGAATACCGCCTCGGTGCGACAGCCCCCTGGCTGCCGGTTTCCGTAGGGCAAAGCGATATCCGAACGTCGGGCACCGAGCATGTCGGCGAAGTCACCTGGCTGCCGCCCAACGCGTCGGGCACCTTGGAAATTCGCTTGCGATTGACCGATCTTGCCGGCAACCCGGCCGAGAGCCATGCCCAAGTCATCCTGCCCGCAAATGCGGCGATGGTGCCAGCTACCGTGGCACCGGCAATTGGCGGACTTGCCATCGGCCCGCCGGGCAACGGCATTTTGGCGAATGCTACATCGGGCACTGCTACATTGGGCACGGCGGCATTGGGCACGGCCCCGATTAAAATTCCAAATCCGCAGGTCGGTGCGACGACACTGCCGAGCACGGAAAGTAGGGTCAGTGCCCAGCCCGGTACGACCCCTTGGCCTGCCGAGAACGCGACTTCGCCGAGTCAGATCAAGGTCAATGAGAATCAAAATCGCGGTACCGTCGCCTTCCGCGTAAATGGCCCGGTCGGAAATCAGTTCGGAGCCGATCCCGCCAGTGCGATGCCGGCAAGCCCCTTCCGCGACTTCAGCACCGGCCGGCCGCCTCCGGTACAGGCGACACCCGTTGCCGCCGCGCCTGCGAATACTGCTTTCACTCCGCCACCCGGTGTTACCCTTCGCTGGGTCAATACGCGGGTGTTCCAGCTTGAATACGATCCGCAAGCGGTTGGCCCCTCGGGCATCGCCAAAGCCGAATTGTGGGGAACCCGCGATGGGGGCAAATCGTGGCAGGGCTACGGAAACGACCCCGAAGGCCGCAGCCCGATGCTCGTCACCGTGCCCGACGATGGCATCTACGGCTTCCGCATGGCGATCCAAAACCGCGAGGGTCGCGGCGGGCAGCCCCCGCAGTCGGGCGAGAAGCCGGACATTTGGATCGGTATCGATCTAACGCGGCCCATCGGGCGGATTACTTCGACACGCCAAGGCATGGGCCCCGAGGCAGACAAACTGGTCATCACCTGGGAGGCCAGCGACAACCATCAATTGGCCAGCCAGCCGATATCGCTTTCTTACAGCGGACGAAGGGGCGGTCCCTGGACGCAGATCGTTGGAGGGTTGGAAAATAGCGGCCGCTTCCTGTGGGCGATTAACCCCAGCCTCCCGCAGCAGATATTCCTGCGGCTGGAAATTCGCGATGCGGCCGGCAACATGGGCATCTACGAATCGACCGATCCAACGGCCCTCGATCTAATCAACCCCGGTGCGCAACTCCGCGATCTCAAGCCGATGAGCCGCGCCGATGTCCTCGACCCGGTGCCCTGGCGGTAAATGCGATGGTCCGCGACTTCTGATTTATTTCTCCTTTGAACCACGAAAGGGGGAGGGGTGAGTTCGTTCTTCGCGTCGTTTCTGCTTTTCGTGCGGTTCGTGCTTTTCGTGGTTCATACTCTTGACTGCGGTTTTGGATGGAAGAGAAATGGACCAGTCCCAGGACATTGCAGTTGTTCTGTTTATGCCTTCCCGGCTATTGCTTGGCCGGGAAAGCCGGGTAGAATGGGGGTTTGCATTTCCTTTCACCGAGGCTAGAAATGTCAACACCCCCCCAGCCGGAAGGGAATCCGCAGCGTCCATACTCCGCGCCGCATTCATCGCAAGCTCCAGGCCCGATGATGCCTCCACCACCCCCGCCACGGGGCGGCGGATGCGGGCGAGTACTTTTCGTATTCCTGCTCCTGGCCTTCCTTGGCTCGTTATTCCTCAATTTTATATTGGGGGCGATGAGCATGGGCAACCTCACGGATGCCTCGCCCAAGGTCTCGGAGAAGTTCTACTCCCACGACAAGCAGGCCGAAGATAAGGTCGCCATTCTGCCCATCGAAGGAATCATCTTGGAAAGCGATGACGGCTTCGTGAAGCGAGCCATCGATACGGCCGAGAAGGACAAGCACGTCAAAGCCTTGGTACTTCGCGTTGACTCGCCCGGCGGAAGCGTAGCCGGCAGCGACTATATCCTCCATCACCTCCGCAAGTTGGTGGAAGGACGGAAGATTCCCATTGTCGTCAGCATGGGCAGCATCGCAGCCAGCGGGGGCTACTATGTTTCGATGGCCGTCGGCCACGAATCGAACACAATCTTTGCCGAACCGACCGGCTTCACCGGTTCCATCGGCGTGATTATTCCACACTACAATGTCGCCGGGCTGATGAAGAGATTCGAGGTGGCCGACGATTCCATCGTCAGCAATCCGCTGAAGAAGTTAGGCAGCCTTACCAAGGAAATGACGCCCGAGGAAAAGAAAATCTTCCAGGACTTGGTCGATGAAAGCTTTGCCCACTTCAAGGAAGTCGTGCGCAGCGGACGGAGCAAGTTCGAGGCCGATCCGGCCGCTTTGGACAAGCTGGCAACTGGCCAGATATACACCACCGAGCAGGCATTGAAGAACGGGCTGGTCGATAAAGCCGGCTTCATTGAGGAGGCCATCGAACGAGCGATTGAACTTGCCAAGCTCGATCCGGAAAAGGTCCGGGTTGTCCGCTATAAGGCGGAATCGAGCCTCACGGCCCAGCTACTCGGCGGCCAGTCGAGTCGATTCGCCGGCGAGCAGGCCGAACTAAAGGCCCTATTGGATATGACGACGCCTAAAGCTTATTATTTGGCCAAGTAGGTCTCGACTGCCGGACTAGACCGAGCGATTTGCGAACGGTCAAACGATTCCTCCGTCAGGTCAAGTCTCAATTGCGTATCATCCGTAGTAACAAAATTAGCCGTTCGGTTCCGCCATGCAGGCGGAACCTACCTGGGAGTAAAATATGCCGTTAGTTGTTGTGGGATCGGTGGCTTTGGATAGCGTTGAAACGCCCTCCCACGGGAAGCGCGACGACGTGCTGGGCGGTTCGGCCGTTTTCTTTTCGTATACGGCCAGCTTCTTCACGTCGGTGCGTTTGGCCGGCGTGATCGGCGAGGACTGGCCGCCGCAACATCTGAAGATGCTTCAGGAGCGGTCGATCGATACGGCCGGCCTGCAAGTCGTCCCCGGCGGCAAAACGTTCCGCTGGAGCGGGCGGTATCTGAAGAACATGAACGACCGCGAAACTCTCAGCCTGAATCTGAACGTCATGGGCCAGTTCGACCCCGTCCTGCCGGAGCACTATCGCCACTGCAAGTTCCTCTTCTTGGCCAATGGGGCGACGGAAATTCAGTTGCGGGTCATCGACCAATGCGGGGGAGCCGAGTTCATCGTCGCCGACACGATGGACCATTGGATTCTCAACGACCGCGAAAACGTCTTGAAATTGCTCGAACGGATCGACGGCCTCGTGCTCAACGATAGCGAAGCCAAACTTCTCACCGGAGACGAGAACTTGGTCCGCGCCGGGCAAGCGATTCTAAAGATGGGTCCGCGTTTCGTGGTCGTCAAGAAGGGCGAACACGGAGCGATGTTCTTCAGCGAGCATGAAACGTACGTCCTGCCGGCGTTTCCCACGGAGCACGTGGTCGATCCGACGGGTGCCGGCGATAGCTTTGCCGGCGGCATGATGGGCTACCTCGCCTCGAAGGGCAATTTTGAATCCAAGACGCTCAAGGAAGCGATGGCCTACGGCACCGTCGCCGCCAGTTTCTGCGTCGAGGATTTCAGCCTCGACCGGCTCCAGCAAATCGACCGACATCAAATCGAACGCCGCATGATCGAGTATCGCAAGATGCTGACCTTCTGATTCTATCCGGCACGCGGAGTTTGCCGAATACGTGCGGCTAATCCTATGGTATGATTAGGGTGTGGAACTTAGCTTTTCTTTCCGACCGCTTTGACGGAGTAACTGCATGAATATCCTCTTGGCCACAAGCGAAGCGGTGCCCTTTGCAAAAACGGGCGGGCTGGCGGATGTTAGCGGTGCCCTTCCGGTCGAGTTGGAGCGGCTCGGGCATCGTCCTGCCGTTATCTTGCCCGGCTATCGGCAGACTCGCTACTGCGGCCAGAAGATTGAATCCCTGGGCATCGATTTCATCGTGCCCATCGGCAGCAAGATGGTTACCGGCCGCCTCTCGAAGAGCGTCATGCCGGGCAGCAACGTGCCGGTCTACTTTATCGAGCAAGATCAATACTTCGACCGCGACCAACTCTACGGGGCCGACGGTAAGGATTATATCGATAATTGCGAACGCTTCGTTTTTTTCTCGCGAGCCGTACTGGAAGCGATCCGACTGCTGGATTTGCAGGTCGATGTGCTGCACGCCAACGACTGGCAAACGGGCCTCGTGCCGGCCTACCTCAAAACGATCTACGCAAACGTGCCTCGGTATCAGAAGATCGCTTCGGTATTCACCATTCACAATATCGCCTTCCAGGGGCAGTTCTGGCATTGGGACATGCTGCTCACCGGGCTCGATTGGAAGTATTTTAATTGGCACGAAATGGAATTTCACGGCAAGCTGAACCTGCTCAAGACGGGCTTGGTCTTTGCCGATGCGCTCAGCACCGTCAGCCGTCGCTATGCCGAGGAGATTCAGGCAATCCCCTTGGGCTGCGGCCTGGAAGGCTTGCTGCAATATCGTCGCGATGTTTTGACGGGCATCATTAACGGCATCGACCCCGCCGAATGGAACCCGGCCACGGATAAACATCTGCCAGAGCGATTCGACGCCGATACCGTCGGTCGCGGCAAGCCCAAGTGCAAGGCCGCGTTGCAAAAGGAGCTTGGCCTGACGCAGTTGGCAGGCGTACCGCTCATCGCTTCCGTCGGCCGCTTGACCGATCAGAAGGGCTTCGACTTGATTGCCGATGTCATTCAACGCTGGGTGCAAACCAACGACGCGCAGTGGGTCGTACTGGGCACCGGACAGCCCAAGTATCACAAGCTCTTCGAGAGCTTGGCCCAACGCTATCCGGACAAGATCGCCGTGCGCTTGGAGTTCTCGAATGCGCTGGCCCACCGCATTGAAGCCGGCAGCGATATGTTTCTCATGCCCAGCCGCTACGAGCCGTGCGGATTGAACCAGATGTACAGCCTCAAGTATGGCAGCGTGCCGATCGTTCGCGAGACCGGCGGCTTGGCCGACACGATCGTCGGCTTCGGAAACCCGGAAAACCAAGGCCGGCCGGCCAACGGCTTCAGCTTCTTGGAATATAGTGCTCTGGCACTGAGCGAAACCATCCGCCGCGCCTGCGATCTCTACCGTTTGCAGCCGGGAGAGTGGAGCAAGCTGGTCGATATCGGCATGCGGCAAGACTGGTCTTGGCGGAATAGCGCAAACCAGTACGTCGAGCTTTATTTGAAGACGATCGGCCTGAAGCACGTATGACGAAAATCAAATGGTTTTGTCGTTCGCGCTTCGACATTTGATCTTCGCCTTTCGTCGTTTCCCCCACTATGTCCGAATTCCGCAAGGATCCCATCCTCGAACGCTGGGTGATTGTCGCCACGAACCGTTCGCAGCGGCCGGGGGCGTTCATCGAATCGCAGCCGTTCGATCCAACATTGCCCTGCCCCTTCTGCCGTGGGCATGAAGACGAAACGCCGCAAGAGGTGCTAGCCCTTCGCGATGGCAAGTCGGCATCCGATTGGCGAGTTCGCGTCGTGCCGAACAAGTTTCCCTGCCTAAATCTCCCCTCTACCTCTAGCGAGCAACAGGCAGGCGAGGAAGGACCATTGCGACCTTCCGGAATAACCTACGAGCGGATCGACGGTTTTGGCGCACACGAGGTAATCGTTGAATCGCCGCGACACGTTTTCAGCACATCGGACCTCACCCTCGAAGAACTGACCGATGTCTTCAGGGCCTATAAGATGCGACTCGCCCGTTGGCAGGCTGACGGACGGATGGCTTACGGTCAGATTTTCAAAAATGCTGGGCAAGCGGCCGGGGCCTCTTTGGAACATGCCCACAGTCAACTGTTGGTTACACCGATGGTTCCCATTGGCATAGCCAACGAACTGGCGGGTGCGCAAGAGTATTATCGGCAGCGCGACCGATGCGTTTTTTGCGATATGATTTGCGCGGAGATCGGCGAGGGTTCTCGCCTCGTGGTCGAAACGGCCCACCATATTGCCTTTGCCCCCTTCGCAGCCCGGTTGCCCTTTGAGACTTGGGTTCTGCCCAAGCGCCACGCGAGTCATTACGAGCAGATCGAAGAGACCTCGTTGGGCGATCTTGCCGGCATCCTTCGCGAGTTAATCTGCCGCTTGGAAGCCGCTGCGGGTCGGTGTGCCTACAACTACATCCTGCACACGGCCCCCTTGGGAACATCCGCCGCAGCGCACTATCATTGGCATATCGAGATAGTGCCAAATTTGGCACGTACGGCCGGTTTTGAACTGGCCACCGGGTATTACATCAACCCGATTGCGCCGGAGGTTGCGGCGGAACGGATGCGGAATGTACCGGAAAGCCGAACTGCGGAATAAATAACGGTCGTTCTTTGCCAATGAGAAGGTTGCCGCCATCCTTTCGTCGAGTTCAACGGATTTTTTCGTGATCGTTGGGCAGTCCACCACCGCTATCAGACCGACCGAGACGACCTTCACCGTGGCTTAACGACCAAAG
>JANXOJ010000124.1 GCA_025353625.1 Planctomycetota bacterium
TCAGACCGAAACTCAAGCCCCGAACACGGACCAGCAGGCGGACTTGCTGCCCAACGAGTTGACCGACGATGAGTGCGAAGCAATGACGCTGACGATTCCCGGAATTGGACAATGGGCCAACCAGGATGACGCGGTTGCCATTCAAGCCCTGTGCGGGTGGGCGGATCAGTACGCCGTGATGCTCTACCTGACCGCCGTGCCTGATAAGGTGGTCGCATTCATCGAGGGGTTGGGTTTCGCGGGTGGGGGAAAAGAGGGCGAGTGGGTGCGAGATCCTGAATGGTTCTAATTGATGGGGGAAAAAGACAAGTCCGCCGCCTGCCCCCCTCTCCGGCCCGCTGCACACGCTTCGGAATCCTTCTCGTCATCACAACAAGAAATGAATCGGGCTGCATATATATGATATGCAGGACTTATTCACACTTACAGATTGTGCGAAGCGGCTTGGTGTCGCCCCGCACAGGATCAATTACGCCCTCCAAACCGGCAAGCTGGCCGATGCTGACTTGCGGCTCGGTGGCAAAAGGGCATTCACGGCCACGCACTTGAAGGCGATGGCCAGTCACTTCGGGGTCGAATTGAACCTCGCCAACAACGACAAGGAGAAACATGAATGACGAGAAAGAACGATACGCGACGATGACCGAGCTTGGCAAGATGCACGGCGTTTCCAGCCATGTACTTGGTCGCTGGCTGACGCGATGCCAATTAAGGGAAGGCGGTGAACCAACGGACAAAGCGAAACGCGGCGGTTACACGAAGCAGGTGCTGGAGGAGACTCGTGGGGTCTGGTTTTGGGTCTGGCATGTTGCACGAACCAAGGCCGCGTTGGAGGCACTGTTGGAGGAGTGCATGGGGCGAAAGGTCCAAGTCATTGACCCTGACCACAACGATAACTGTTAATAAGAGATTGTATCCGAAAAACGTTGACCTGCTTTCGAGAACGTGGTATGATGAACGTAACGATTTAACTAACGGGTCTATCTAAAGCGGCACGAAGCCCTGACGACTCGCTCCGGTCTATCTGACCAACCGGCTGATTCCAATGGAGTCGGCTACCACCAATAGATTTGGG
Organism: Planctomycetota bacterium; assembly: GCA_025353625.1. GTDB lineage: Bacteria > Planctomycetota > Planctomycetia > Pirellulales > Thermoguttaceae > JANXQG01. The sequence continues at coordinate 1,076 of JANXOJ010000124.1, forward strand.
CCAGGGCTATGGCCTACGATCACCACCAGGGCGTTCTTGGTGGGCATCACACGACAACGCAGACCAAGCGTACAAACTAATAACGCCTCAGTGCGTTGTCGTGTCGGGCCGTAGGCGAATTAGCCCTTACCTACGGCCCTTTTTCTTTTCAGTATGAAGGAAGAGTTGAGTATGAGTACAGACATTGACCGCCTGGACAAGTTCCGGCAGTATCTTAGCAAGCGTGGGTATGAAAAGCCTAGCGACAGCGACTTGGCCTACGTGATCGAAATGATTGATTTGGCCTATTGCCGCAAATGCAGCAGACTTGGGCGTGCCGGACTTCGCCGGTTGAGCCTTGAGCAGTTGTATCAAGCGGCGGACCACTTTCTTCGCCGTAATTGGGGCAAGCGAATGGACCATGATGGTTTCCAAGATGCGGCGTTCAAAGACAACAGATTCAATCCAACATGCTACATCCAAGAACTGGTCGGGGAAGGTGTTCTATACCGCCAGCAATATCAGATCCGCCAAAAACACTGGACGGCCTACAAGCAGTTGCAGGAGGCCATCGACGGAGAATCGCAATGAACGGATTCACCTTCCGCTTGGCCGGTTCAACAGGCTGCGAAATCCTATCGCCAGATGGGGTTGTGATTGCCTGGACCGTTAATCCGGTCACGGCGGCGGTCATCGTGGCCCTGTTGAACCGGGCCGGGCGGGAGGGGTTGGGTGCGTTGATTTCGGAATGAATCTCGCCCCGCCCAATTCCATTGGTTCGTGCCAGTGGGCTTGGGCCGGTTGAGATCGCCGCCGACTGCTTGGTGTGGTTCGTGGTGCCGAAGCCGGAATGAATGAACCTATTGTGAATGAAATGGAGAAATATATGAACGAGATATTTTCAGACGAGATGATTTTGGAAAAGTTTGCGGAGGGCGATAGCGTGCGAACGATCTTTTTTGCTCTCCGCGATGGTGGCCGAAAACCCATTGAGTATGACCGCAATGGGCGAACGACAGCTTGTTATTGCCCTACGCAGACCATCGAAGCTGTGATTCGGAAACGACTGGCCGTTTCGGAAAAGTGTGCGGATGCCCTATTGGGAAGCGTGATTAAGGAGCAGCAGGCCGCGATCAAGGCGATTCCCAAGGGCGGCGAATGGACTCCAGAGAAGCAGATGCAGATTGAAGACTTGATTAGTGGGCAGATCGAAAAGAATCAAGCGATGGCCGATTGGGTGGTCGAGCAATGCCGCGACGAGCTTGACGACTACAAGGTTCCGCTGGCACACCGACAATGGCTGGCATGGA
>JANXOJ010000125.1 GCA_025353625.1 Planctomycetota bacterium
AGCGTCTGTCAACGGTGATGGGGCAGCCATGGGCAATTCCTGACATTTTGGCAGTGTTGGCAAAATGTCAATGCCATGGCGCAAATCTCATGCCAAAAATAACTTTGTCCTCAAAAAAACCAAAGTAAGTGCCATTGGGCTAGCGCCCTTCCGCTTCCATTGCTCCATTAAAGCGGAATGGCGCAAGCCATCCGGTGACGGCGTTGGTGCGGTGACAGGTACCACGACGCGGGCGACACCGGAAGGCTTGCGCCTTTCCGCTTCTATTGTTCCACCGAAGTTGCCAAGGTCTGCCGGAAGAAGTGCCGTTTGGCCTACGTGATTGGAAACAGCAAATTCTACGGGCACCCTTTGCCCAGCGACCAAATTTTAGCTGCCATCTTCCAGAGTGCCGGATTCGCGCTCGATCGCATCGACAAAATGCGTAAACGTCAAAGCAAAGCCGGCCTCTACGAAGCGGTTGTATTCATGCGGAGGTGAAATCGGGCCCTCTCCCGCGCATTATCGCTGCGCGGGAGAGGAAGACCTATTACTGCCTCACGAATGCTTCACTTCCCGCCCGTCGGCATCCCAGCAGGTACACGCGAGGTGTTCGGGGCTGACGTTCTCGTCGCCGACCACTTGGACGGTCATTTTGCCTTCGTCCTCAAGGCGGGCCAGCTCGTGCCGCTTGCGGTTGTTGAGGTAGTCGGCGACGCCGGGATCGACCGTAACGCTGACCTTTACAATCTGCGGCTTCTGCGCGATCACGATCAAGAGCCGCACGACATCGATCGCCATGCTCTCGGGCGTTTTAACGACCGCCGAGCCATTGCAGCAAGGACAGTCTTTATACGCACCGCGCTTCAAGCTGGGGCGGATGCGTTGCCGCGTCATCTCGATCAGGCCGAAGGGACTCGTTCGCAGGATTTTTGTCCGCGCGCGATCGCGGCGAACCGCATCGCGCAGCGCACGCTCGACCCCGCGACGATGCCGCTCCTTGTGCATGTCGATAAAGTCGTTCACGATCACGCCGCCCAGATCGCGCAGCCGTAACTGCCGCGCGATCTCCTTGGCCGCGTGCATGTTCATCTGATAGGCCGTTTCCTCAGCGTTGCCCTCGGCGCGGAAGTTGCCGCTATTGACGTCGATCGCCACTAGGGCCTCGGTCTGATCGATGACGATCGAGCCGCCTTCCTTCAGCGGCACCGTGCGGGCGTGAATCTTGGCGATCTCCTGGTCGAGCCGGTGCTTGAAGAAGAGCGGCTCCTTGCCTTCATAAAGCTGAAGGCGGTTGACGTAGCGCGGCATCACGAGTTGCAGGAATTCGTGCGCTCGCTCGTAGGCCGATTTTTCATCGATGTAGATCGTATCGACCTCTGCCGTGAAGATATCGCGGATGGTGCGGATGATCATGTCGCTTTCCTGGTAGATATCGACCGGGGCCGGCATCTTCTTGATCCGCCGCACGATGACCTTCCAGAGCCGCAGCAGATAGGCCAAGTCGCGGGAAAGCTCGCGCTTGGAGCGATCCGAACCGGCCGTGCGAACGATAAAGCCGACGCCCTTGGGCGGATTCAGTTCCAGCATGATATCGCGAAGCCGACGGCGGACGTCGTCGTCTTCAATCTTGCGAGAAACGCCGATGCGTCCCAGGGCGGGCATGAGAACCAAGTAGCGGCCGGGGATGCTGATATAGGTCGAGAGGGTCGGCCCCTTGGTGCCGATGCCTTCTTTGATGACCTGCACGAGCAATTCGTCGCCTCGGCGAAGAATCTCCTGAATCGGCGGCTTGAAGCGCGGACGACCGCCGGTGCGGAAGGTTTTCTTGCGCGGCTCATCGCCAAAATCGGTATCGCCGCCGCCGCCGTCGTCATCGACCATTTCATCATCGCCGCCATCATCGTCGCGGGGCGGATCGTCGCGACGGCCGCCGCGGCGCGCCTCGCCCGGAGGGCCCAGCGGCTTATCGGGGTCGTACCCGCCTTGGGCGTAGTATTGCGGCTCGATATCGCTGATGTGCAGGAAGCCGTTGCGGCCCACGCCAAAATCGATGAAGGCCGCCTGAATGCTTGGCTCCAGATTGACGACGACCCCCTTGTAGATATTTCCGACGTAACTATCCTGGCCGGTGCGCTCGACGTAGAGCTCCTCCAGTACGTTATCTTCGACGATCGCAATCCGGCATTCTTCCGGCTGGGCGACGTTGATTAGCATTTCTTGTTTCATGGTCACGCTTTCCTCGGCAAGACCGACGAGCGGGCAATCGATTTTCGAGCAGTTGGCGGTGGAAGGCCTTGAACATCACGAGTCTATCTCCACGTCGGTGCGTGCGAGAGGAAATCCTGAATGCTCCAGGTCGTCCAAATTCAGCGCGGTCAGTACATCGCGCGGTCCGGCACCGGCATCGGGATCGGCCTTCAGCCGCATCCGCAAAACGCCCGCCTCGAACGCCAGCGACAAGAGCGCGGCGCGGAGGTCAATCGGCGTTGAACGGTTGCGACGTTGAACGATCGACGAGGATGCGGACAACAGCCGGTGGATGCGATCATCCAAGCCGGTAACGCGCGCTGTGGGAACGGCAATCCGGTAAGAGGCGTTGATTGCCCGGGCTTTGCGTTGGCCCGGCGGCACGACCTCCACCGACTCAAAGCGCAGCCCAATAGGGGCCTGCGCTTGGAGCCGTTCCAGCAGTTCAGGGGCCGAAGTAGTTTCCGTTAGTTCAAGTTCCATAACTTCACGGTCTCCTTCGATGCCCACCGCCAAGGCCAGGGGGAAAGTCATGCGCGGTTTGGGCTTGCGCCCCTCGCTCACGTTCAGCGGTACGGAGGCGCGGCGGAAAAGCCGCTCCATGCACCGCATGAGATCCCGATGGCCAACGAGGCGAAAGGCCGCCTGCTTTGAAAATCGAATGCGTACTCGCGGTCGAACCATTGGTTCGAATCACTTTGCTCCGCCAAGACTAGAGTGGCGGAAAACTCTTGTGGATCAGTCCATGTCCTTCCGCTAAAAACAGCAGAAGAACGAACATGGCTTGGTCGCTTTCCAGCAATTTTTGCAAGGGAACAGTCCCCCACAAATTTTCCCGGAACCCTTCTCGTATCTACCTCGGCACCGTGCCGAGGCCGTGTATCAACGTTTCGATGTATGCATCTCGCTTTGCGCGATGAATACGATCTTGTTTCGCAATCCTAGGTGCCCTCGCCCCCGGCCACGCTCCCAGGGCACCACGTACTCCTGGTTGCGGACGAGGGGGGAGTGCTTACTCGCCGGACTGTTCCGGCACATAACGCTTCAGGTCTTCACGTAAATAGTTGGAAATATCTCGGGCGTTCTCCATCGCCATTACCCGGCCGGCAACTTCGCGACACTGCGCGATGGTGACGTGGTGACAAATATTCTTAATCTCGGGCACGGCACTGGGCACGGCACTGAAGTTCCGCAGCCCCAGACCCAGCAAGAGCATCGTGTAGTTTGGGTTTCCGCTCATTTGCCCGCACATGTTGATTGGGATCGACCGCTTATCGGCGGCCTCGATCGACGTGGAAATCAGCCGCAACACGGCCGGATCGGCCGGGTTATAAAGGCCCACGACATCTTTATTGCTGCGGTCGACGGCCAGCGTGTATTGCGTGAGGTCGTTCGTGCCGATGCTGAGGAAATCAACTTCTTCGACGAAGCGATCGATCATCACCACGGCCGACGGTACTTCGACCATCATGCCCACCGGCATGGTGCGATTGTAGGCAATGCCGTGCTCGTCGAGGTCTTCCATAACGTCGGCGAGGACCATTTTGGCTTGACGCAATTCCAGCAGCGTGGAGATCAGCGGGAACATCACGCGCAGATCGCCCAGCACGCTGGCGCGGAGAATGGCTCTAAGTTGCGTGCGGAACATGGGTAGATGCCGCAAGGCAAGCCGAATGCTGCGCAGCCCGAGGCACGGGTTTGGCTCGTCGGCGGGCGGAGGCAAATTGGGCACCTTGTCGGCACCAAGATCGAACGTGCGGATCGCGACCGGCTTGCCGTTGATGGCCTGCATGACTTGCGAGTAGGCCTCGTAGTGGACCTCTTCCGTCGGATCGACTTCCCTGCCGAGGTAGAGGAATTCCGTGCGATAGAGACCGATGCCATCGGCACCACGATCGACGCAGTGCGTGACCTCGTAAGGAAATTCGATATTGCCGAAAAGGTTGACGCGCACTCCATCGGCGGTTATGGCCGGCCTATCGCGGAGACTTTCCAGCCGAACCGTTACCGTATGCTTCTCTTGCGCCTCTTGCCGATAGCGAGCCAAAGTTTCTTCGTCGGGCTGGAGGATGACCATCCCCTTGTTGCCATCGATGATAACCTGCTCGCCGCCAGAGACGTCCGCCAGAAAGGGACCGGTACCAACCACGGCGGGAATTTCCAACGCCTCGGCGACGATCGCCGTGTGGCTGCCGGGGCCGCCGATTTCCGTGACAAAACCGAGAACGAATTGCCGGTCGAGGTTTGCCGTCTCGCTGGGCGTGAGGTTATATGCCAGAACGAGAACCGGTGAAGTCAGGTGCGCGATGTTTTCGCGGCGGTGGCCGAGCAGATGCCGTAGAAGCCGCTTTTCAATGTCGTAAATATCGTTCGCCCGCTCGGCCAGATTGGCACTTTCCAGTCGTTGAAAGACCGAGGCATAGCGCCGCAACGTGCGACTGACGGAATACTCGGGCGAGTAGTGGCGATGGCGGATCATCTCCTCCAATTCGCTGCGCAGTCGCGAATCCTGGAGCATCAGCAAATGGGCGTCGAAAATTGCCGCATACTTCTCGCCCAGTTCCAAGGCGATCGCATCGCGGTGGCCGGCAATCTCGCCCGAAGCGGCCACGATCGCCTTTTCGAGGCGGGCCAACTCGTCGTCCACCGCATCGCGCGCCACGAACCGCCGAGGAATACGAAATCCCTCGCTATCCATGACCAACGCTTCGCCGATGGCAATCCCCGGCGAAACGGCAATTCCTTGTAGCTTCTGCATGCGGCTAAACGGTAACCTAATCCTCGTCAAATTTCCGCAAAAATAGTTGCTCGATCGCATCCAAGGCCGCCAGGGCCTCGTTGCCGGACGCCTCCAGCGACAAATGCTCGCCGCGCTGCGCCCCCAACGACATCAATTGCAGCACGTCCGTCGCTTCCACCTTGTGCAAACTCATGGCTACCACTACGCGAGCGTCAAATCGCCGCGCCAATTTCGCCAATTCCACTGCCGCTCGAGCATGCATGCCCGCTCGGTTCGCAACGGTAACAGCTCGCGTGAGGTCTGCCGACTCGGTCATGATGCGCATCCGCGCGGTCCAACCGCGTCGCCATCCTCAATAATCAGTAAACTTTTCTTCGCCACAACGGGCCCGTCGATTGACAACGATGTTCTCGGCGAGCCATCACGTTCCAAACTGATGGCTGTCCGCTTCATCGAGGAGCAGACCAATTTCTTCCGGCGTCTTGGCTTTCTTTAGGAAGCGGCAAAACGTATCGTCGCGAAGTTGCTGCGAGATGTTTTCCAACGCCCGAAGGTGATCGCCCGGCCGATCGGGCGGCGAGATCAAAAGGAAAAATAAATGGACCGTCTCGCCATCCAAGCTGGCAAAATCGACCCCCGCAGAACTGACGGCCACGGTGCCGATGAGACGATCGACGCTGGCATGCTTCGTATGCGGAACGGCCACTCCGCGGCCAATGCCCGTGGAACCCAACTCTTCCCGCATTAAAATCGCTTTGAGAATACTCTCGAATTCCGCCTCGTTGATGCGCTTGGCATCGACGAGCGACTGCACCATCTCGCGAATGGCCGGCTCCTTATCGAGGGCCTTCAAATTTGCGTGAATGGCATCACGGCTGATAAAGTCGGAAAACTTCATGCACTCAATCTCCCTGACAACCTCACAACGACCGCGAAATTTCCCGGCCGTCCACGAAGGTCCACTCGGTTTTGTTTAGGCCCAATTACTCGTCGGTCGCTTCCAAGTCTTCCGGAACTTCCATTTGCCGGTGACCCGGCCCGCGATGACGGTCTTGAACCTTCTCCTTATACTTAACCAACTGATGCTCCATCTTCTCGACAACGACGTCGATCGAGGTCATCAATTCCAACTTATGACTTTCGGCAACGAAGTCGTGCTTGTGTTCGGCGGAAACCAGAAGGTCGACACTCGGTGCCTCGCGATTTTCAAGATCGACCGTAACCTCAATCGCCGTCAGCCGCTCAAAAAATCGCGGAAGCTTTTCCAGCTTCTCACGAATCTTGGCCTGTGTATCTTCACTTAAATGCCCGTGTCGGGCCGAAATG
>JANXOJ010000167.1 GCA_025353625.1 Planctomycetota bacterium
CCGGCGGCTGTAAGCCACCGTCAAACGGTTATGCCAGAAGTTCCAATTGCGCGATTTCTTTTAACTACATCGGCTGAAAGCGATCCGCAAATTGATTACCACCGGCATTCCAAGCCAACATTTACGCCTTGTGCCCAAAAACTGGTCTGAATGAAGTCAAACCGGGGGCGGGTCGTATCCCCTACAACGGTGGCTCCCGAGTTCGGCAACAGCGTCGAATTGACGCTTCGGTCGATTTGCTCTCCGGCACGAGCCACCTTGCTCCAATAGAGGAAGTTGTAGCCGAGGACAATTTTCGCATGTTTGGTGACTTGGAAACCGCCGGTCATATCGATCTCCGGCACCACCGTGAACGAATCGCGTGTGTAGTGGCCGATATTCGTCGATAGGGCGAGCAGCCCTCCGTTAGCAAGCGTCTGCACACCCGCCGGGCTCGTCGTGCGTGTCGATCCGGTAATATCGACCACCGAATGGGTGTTACCCAACGCAACGCGCGGGAAGAGGTCGAGCGACCAGCGATTCCGCTGGACTTGGAACTGCATGCCGATGTCGCCGCCGTTAAAGCTGTTCGCCGTGTTGAACTGGTCCTTCACGAGGAACGCGCTAACGCCCTGGGTATCGCTGTTGGTGCTGACGAAGGTCGGCGTGGTCGAGGTCAGGTCTTCCTCAATGCCAAGCTGATCCTCCAGGTTCAAATTGCGATAGCCGACGATGAAATTCGCGCGGTAGCTATCGTGGTAAGTAATTCCGCAGCCGCCGCAGCCGCCACACTCGTCGGTCCAGCAGCCCTCATCGCAACAAGTCGTGAAGAGGAAGTGCGCCCCGGCTGCATGGAAAGTTGTCCGAGCGGTAATGTCGATCGAGCCATCGAGGCTGCCGGGGCTGCCGCGAGGGTACGCAACCTTTTCGATGTTCTCGACCGGCGCGGTACGCCCGACATCGTAGAACGGACGCGACACGATGGGATTTCCATCGGACCATAGATGGAAGTCGGTAGTCGCATCGCCCAAGGCCAGGTACTCGCCTTCGATGCCGAACGTCGCGCACGGATTGAGCCATGCACCGGCCTGCAAACGGCCGCCGCTTCGCTCTCGGTCGTTGATGTCTGTATCGCCGAACAAGACCTTGGTTCCTTGTTCGCCAAGGTAGCCCGGCTGTTGTGGCGTGGGTCCGCTGGTGACCAAAGCCGGCACGTGCATGCCGCGCTCCCACCAAAGGAGATAGTCGGCCTTAACCCAAATGCCGGTTGGCCCCAGGCAGAACAGCGGTCGGCGTGGTCCGCAGAAGGACATGCCGCAACCGTCGTCACATTCTTCGGACATGCCGCAGCCGCTGCTGCAACCGCCTCCGTCGCAACCACCATGGTTGCAACTATCGCAGCCCGCACGTTCCTCATGCGGTCCTTCGGATTCTTCCATTTCGCCTTCCGCAATCGGAGCCGGCTCCATGGAAGGACTCGGAATGGGATGGCCTTCTCGCATACCGGCAGCGGGCCGAGGTATGATTTCCGCATAATTTGTCTGTTGCACGCGCCCATAACGGGTAGTGCGTCCATTGCTTCGCCGTGCGGGGGTTACCGTCCGACGCGGCGCGACTTCGTCCGACCGCGTTTGCGAGTTTTCTAGCACAACCTCGTGGAGTTGGGCGGGCTCTGCCGGCGTCGAATGCCGGTTTAGAGTTGCCGACTGAGCTACTTCAACGGGCTGCTGCAACGTGTTGACGGGCAGGGCGACCACCGATGCTGCGGTCGGAGTAGCCGTTGGTGCTTGATGTACGGAATCGTTTCCGCCTAGCACGCTTTCACAGGTTATATAGGCCATCTCGCCGCCCGCAAGGGTTTTGACGGAGCCTTGCAGCGTCACTTGTTGCCCAATCGAGGGCTCCAGATCGACGCCCGGGGCGGCAGCGACATAGCCGCGAACGGCCCCCCAATGGTCTAGGAGCAGATAGGGTGCCGAGTGGTTCTGATCGGCGGAGTTCCGATAGAGTTTTCCACTGAGCGTCGAGGCGGCCGCTTCCGTGGCCGTCGATCGCCATTCCGCAGTTTGGTTGGATGGTTCGCCCGCGAGAGCGTGGAGAGGACTCAAAAGTCCCAGAATAACAATGAGAGAGAGCTGTTGCCGGTTCACAGCGATTCCCTTCCAAAAAAGAGGCTACTTGGGTTGTCGAATCGCGTAAAACTCACGCGCATCGATACAATCGGAAAACTTGCTGCAATCGTTATCGGCAGCACAATCGGCAAACTCTCGCAAAACTACGCAAATTTTGGACGGAGTGTCATTTTGGGTTAAATGCATGAATCAGGGTTGACTTCCGCCCGCCTATCCCCTTCGTTTTCAGCGCCCATGCGATAAATCCCTCGGTCTGAGGCGGAATCCAGCGCGTTCTAAAGGCGGATGAGCCGCATGTGAATTTGATTGCCAAGAAAGGCCCCCGCCGCGTTTATCGCGGTGGAGCGTAAGGTTGGATTGTTAAGGTAGCCCTTTGTGGGAGAACGAGACCCCACCGCGCTTGTCGAAGTTGGTGAATCAGGTTGTGCGGCCTAGCCGAAAAGCCCGATTCACCGTCCGGGGCACCGCCCGGAGGGGTCTAAAATGGAGGGTGCGTCGCGATAGCCGTCCAGCCTTTCACTCCGCCGACACGAGGTCGGCCGAGGCGACCACCTTTTTACCCCCTTGCAACTTTAGACCGCTAAAGTGTTTTTGAATTTTACATTTGAAAATTCAAATCCCCCCTCTTTTGCCACTGCACTGTTTGCTTTTCCGCAGTTCCCGATGAGTTCATCGCCGCCCCCCCTCTTTTGCTTCGCCTTGTCTATCCGGCACATTCGCGATAGGATGAACAGATTACGGTACTCTTTAGCCCCGAGGTCCATGGAATGACTTTTCTGCCCCAATTGACTGGCCGTCGGCTCATTGTCGGCGTTGTCGCGTTATCTATCTTTTCGCTGAGTGTCCTGAACATGCAAGCTGCCGAGCTTACTGCGCCGAACGCGCGGGACCGACAGGTTGCGCTGACGGTCACGGCATTGATGAAGCAGCAGCACTTGCTTCGCCATCCGCTCGACAAGGAAATATCCGCGCGGTGCCTGAAGGTCTTTTTACAGACCCTCGATCCGCTCAAGGTCTATTTCTATCAAAGCGATTACGACACGTTTGCCAAGTCGAAAGAGAGTCTTGCGGACATGATTCAGAAGGGCGATATCAATTTTGCCTACATGGTCTACAAGACCTTTCTGGCTCGGATCGATGAGCGCGTGAAGTGGGTCGATGAGATTCTCGCCACCGAGCAGGACTTTACGCTGGACGAGGAACTACTGGTCGATAAGGACCAAGCCACCTATGCCAAAACTCCGGAAGAAGGGAAGGATCGTTGGCGGAAGCGGGTCAAGTACGATCTGCTTTTGCTGAAGGCCGAGAAGGCCGATAGCAAGACCGACAAGAGCGAAGGCAAGACGCCCAAGCAGCGCTTAACGCAACGCTATCACAGCTTCACCAAGCGGATGCACCAGACCGACCCGGAAGAGTTGCTGGAGATGTACCTCACTTCGCTGACGACCTCCTTCGATCCGCATACGACCTACATGTCGCCGTCGTCGGTCGAAAATTTCAAGATCATGATGCAGCTCAAGCTCGAGGGCATCGGTGCCTCGCTACAAGGTGCCGACGGCTACACGATCGTCAAGAAGATCATCCCCGGCGGTGCCGCCGAAAAGGAAGGCCACCTCAAGATCGACGACAAGATCATGGCCGTCGGTGAGGGCGAGAAGGGCGAACTGGTCGATGTGGTCGATATGAAGCTCAACGATGTCGTGAAGATGATTCGCGGCAAGCCCAATACCGTGGTCCGCTTGCAGCTGACTTCCATCAAAGATCCCAAGCCCCGCATCGTTCAGATCACCCGCGCCACGATCGAACTCAAGGATAGCGAAGCCAAGGGCGAGATTTTTGAGGCCGGGCACAAGGCCGACGGCAAGCCGTTCAAGATCGGTGTCATCAATCTGCCGAGCTTCTACATGGATATGGAAGGTGCTCGGCACGGGCTGGCGGAATTCAAGAGCACCACCCGCGACGTGAAGCGGATTCTCGACGATTTCAAGACCAAGGGCGTCGATGCCGTGGCACTCGACCTCCGCACGAACGGCGGCGGCTCGCTCACCGAGGCCATCAACCTGACCGGCCTGTTCATCTACGACGGCCCGGTGGTGCAGGTCAAGGATGCCGACGGTCGCGTTACGCCGTATCACGATCCCGATCCGGAAATCTCTTGGAGCGGCCCGCTCGTTGTGGTTATCAGCAAGTTTAGCGCGAGTGCCAGCGAGATTTTTGCCGGTGCTATTCAGGACTACAATCGCGGCCTGATCGTGGGCGACAAGTCGACGCACGGCAAGGGGACGGTCCAGAGCCTATTGGATTTGGGCGAGCAGTTGTTCCGCATGCCGAACGCCCCGAATATGGGCGAGTTGAAGATTACGATGCAGCAGTTCTACCGGCCCGGCGGCGATAGCACGCAGCGTCGCGGCGTTTTGGCCGATGTGGAACTGCCATCGCTGACGACGCACCTCGATGTGGGCGAGGCGGACCTCGACTATCCGCTGCCGTTCGATCAAGTGGCTCCGCAGCCGTTCCGCAAGTTTGAAAGCGTCAATCAAGCCCTGGTCGATCAATTGAAGCGGTTGTCGGCGGCCCGTTGCACGGCGTCGGAGAAGTTCCAAAAGGTCGAGCGGAATGTCGCCCACTACAAGCAGCAGAAGACGAAAAAGACCGTCACGCTCAACGAAGCCAAGTTCCTCAAGGATCGGGCCGAGCTCGACGCCGACAAGGAAGAAGAGAAGTCGATCGAAAAGCTCAACGACAATCCGGCCGGCATCGAGCGCGACTTCTATCTCGACGAGGTATTCAACGTGCTGGTGGACTATATGAAGCAGGCGTCGGTCGTGAAGGCGAACTGAGGCGCGTAGGGTGGTATCGAGCGTTCGGATGCAGCAGCATCCGAACGCCAAGACCAACGATTTTGTCGTGGCTAAAGTCGCCATCCAACTTGAGGCACGTTGACGCGCACGGGCGGAAATGCTGGCCGTCGTGAAACGTAGCACTGCGGAATAGATACGGTTCATCCGACTCAGGAATGCGCTGGGTTCCGCCTCAGTCCCCCTGCTGTGGTATGCAACGCCCGTTGGGGAAAAAGATTGCGGAACTTCGGATCTGAAAAAAAGGAATCTCCAGGCTGCGGCGCGACAATGGCGAGTCCAAACCCACTGATGTTTTCTATCTTCAAAGGGCCGCTCCATTGAACCCCATTGGACACCGGACACAG
>JANXOJ010000183.1 GCA_025353625.1 Planctomycetota bacterium
TGGCTGAACAATTCCGGCGGGACGGTTTCCGACCGCAATGCAGCTACGGCGCCCCCCGCCCAATGGAGTCTAAGCTCGACCGGGCTCGTCACGGTGTCGCTTTCGCAAAGCTCGTCGCTGATGAACAACCAGGCCCAAAATAGCGATAGTAGCGGCAAACTGAGCATCATCCAGTATTCGCTCGATACGTCCAAGGCAGCGGTGGCCAACGGCGTTTGGGACACGCCCGACTGCACCTACTTTCAATACTGGCGCGATGCGCTAGGCGATTGGCACCGCAACAAGATACCGGGCGATTTCTCCTCGATCACCAGCACGCGGCCCAAGATTTACTTCGACGCCAACGACAACGCCGTCGCGCTCTACAATACCGGCAGCAACGCGACCATCGCCATGGCCAGCCGGGCGACGAACTGGACCGACTGGCAGATCGGCTACACGGAAAACGGCTATTTTTCCGAGGCGGCCGGCGACGACGCGCGCTTGAAATCATCCGGCATCTTGACGGCTGTGATGCAAATGAGTCCAACTGCTTCCATCGCGGCGAGTACGATCCGCTCGCTCGACTTCCAGATCGCACTTACCCCGGCGGCAACGTCGTCGTTCGCTGCCGGCAGTGGAAATTGGAACACCGCCGCCAACTGGGGTGGGGCCGCAGTCCCCTCGGGCAATGTCGCGGCTGCGATCAATAGCGGCCGCTTTGCAACCATCGCCCAGGTCGTGCCGGATGTCGGCAGCAATATCATCGTTGGGGCAACTTCAACCGCCGGCACACTCAACGTTGTCGATGGGTCGCTTCATTCTGGAGGCACGATCATCGTCGGCCGCGATGGCAATGCCGTAGGACTTTACTTGCAAAGCGGCGGCAGCGTCTCCTCGTCGCGGTTCGTCGTCGGCGACTATTTTAATGAATCGTCCGGCGGAGGCAAAAGTGCGGCTAATGTCTCCGGCGGAACGTTGACCACCGGCGAGCTCCAGGTAGCCGTTTCAGCAGGCACCGGCAGCAGCGGCTCGGCATTCAATCTCAGTGGCTCGGCGACTGTGATCGTCAGCGGCGACGCAATCGTTGGCGACAACAGCAATACGGGCATTGTCGCGTTGAACGGCGGCACGCTCTCCGTGGCCGGCGATTTTCGGCAAGGGTTCAATGGCACAAATCACGCCAAGCTCGATTTTGAAGGGGGGACGCTCGACATGACCGGCAACGCCGTGTCCGCCGGAACCTTGACCATGAACGCGGGCCGATTGATGAACGTTTCGGCCATCAACGGCGGGGCCGCACTCAACTTCACAACCACCGGCGTCTTTAGCCTCGCCGGATCGAATACGTTTCCAAATTCCATCACAATCAGCAGCGGTACGCTCCGCGCCGAAAGCAGTATGGCCCTCGGCTCCACGGCCGGCAATACAACCATCGCCGGCGGCACGGCCACCAGCCGGCTAGAGCTTAAAGGAGGCATCACGCTTTCCGAGTCGATTGCGCTGCAAGGCCGACAGGGTACGGCAAACGACATTGCCGCCATCGTTAATGTCGGCGGCAGCAATACCATCACCAGCCCCATCGTCGTCGCCACCAGCGGCAACCAATACAACATTCAATCCGATGCCGGATTACTCACCGTGAGCGGGAGTTTCCAAAATGCTCGCAACGGTGCTAACGACGTCCGTTATCTAAAGCTGATGGGCAACGGCAACGGTGTGTACGCAGGACGGATTACCGATAGTATTGTAACTCCCAACCCGGCAAAATCCGCGCTGACGAAAATGGGAAGCGGCACTTGGACGATCAGCGGCTCGAATACCTTCACCGGGGGAACGATCGTCCTCGGCGGAATACTCGTGCTGGCACACAATTGGGCCGTGCCCGATGGCCAGAGTATGACCATTTCGGCGGGCGGCGGATTGATCTTCGACTCGCAAGCCGCCGCAGGGCCGATTGCCGAGCTAGATGCTGTCCCCGCCGCACTGCCGGCCAGCTCGCTGCCGACCAGCGTGCCGGAGCCTGGCACGTTTGCGTTGATCGTTGCCGGCGTTGTTGCCCGGTTGGTTCGCCGAAGCATCCCGATGGGAAAATCGAAAGCCGTTGCTACCCGTCACGGAGGGACGACGGCTACGCTCCCTTTACGAGCTTGATCGATCGCAAATTCATCAACGCGCCGTTGATCTTCGTCGCTTGCACGGTAATCGTTGTCGGCCCGCCTTTCGCAAGTTTCAATTTGGAAAGCGATACCGTCTTGAATGCGTCCCAACTGCCGGTCCCCTCGATGGTGCCGCTGACCTTTTCATCGTCGACAACGAGATTAAACGTTCCGCCCGTGCAACTGGCCTCGGCTGCGTAGGTTGTTTCAACTTTGTACTCGCCCGCCGGGGCCTCGACGATCCATGAGACCTTTGTATTGGTGTCGAGCCAGTAGCCGATATTGGGCTGGCCGCCGCGATCTTCCAGCTTGGCCGAGCCTTCGATATCGGCGGCAGCCGCCGATAGAACGAGCGAACCATCCGCCGCCGGCTTGACGTGCGGCATGAAGGGCTGAGCGGGCCCGTCGAGTGCCAGCACGATCACCGTGGCAATCTTGTCCGGTGCGGAAGTCGGCACACGTATCGTAAGCCCCGTATCGCCGGAAGTCGTCTCCAATGGCGAACCCGGCGCGGTTAGCAGCGCGGCCTTGCCCGACTTGTTGGCAACGGGAACGACCAACTTGCCATCCTTGGGCCAATCGAAGACATGTAGATAAATCTTGCCGTCTTTTTGTGTCGCTCGCCCCCAAGGCAATCCATGCTTGAACGGCCCGGCCGATGTGCCGTAGATTGCTTCACCGTTGACCTTCAGCCACGCGCCGACCGCCTGCAACCGCTCGACGCTTGGCCCGGGAATCTGGCCTTCATTGCTCGGGCCAACGTTCAACAAATAGTTGCCCCCCTTGCTGGCGATATCGATCAAGTTGCGGATCAGCGTCTCGGTCGGCTTCCAATTGTGGTCGTGGGACTTATAGCCCCAGGTGTCGTTCATCGTCATGCACGTTTCCCAGTCGCGGCCCGGGTAGCCGGTGGCGGGGATGAACTGCTCGGGCGTTTCCGTGTCGCCGGCGATGCCATTACCCAGTCGGTTGTTGGCGATGATCTTGGGTTGCAGCTTGAGCAGCCCGGCCAGTTCGTGAACTTCATCGCGATTCATTCCGGCAGGCGTGTCCCACCATAGCACCGACACGTCGCCGTAGTTAGTAAGAATCTCGCGGACCTGGGGGATGGCAATCTCGCGGATGTACTTGTGGAAGTCGCCGTCTTGGGCTTTGTCCCAGTGGCCTTCCTTGCGGTTGTTGGTGGCATAGGCGAAACCGCCGGGGTGGTGCCAATCTTGGGCCTGCGAATAGTAAAAGCCAAGCTTGATGCCTTGCTTTTTGCAGGCGGCACCGAGTTCCTTCAGTGGATCGCGATGAAACGGCGTGGCATCAAAAATGTTATAAGGACTGGTCTTGGAATGGAACATCGCAAACCCGTCGTGGTGCTTCGACGTAATGACGATGTACTTCATGCCGGCGTCTTTGGCAATCGAAACCCACTCGTCCGCATTGAACTTCACCGGGTTGAACTGTTTCGCATAGCCCGCGTACTCGGCGACAGGGATCTCGGCTTCGTTCATAATCCACTCGCCGATGCCGCCAATCTGCTTGCCGCGATAGGTACCCGCCGGAACGCTATAAAGGCCCCAGTGGATGAACATGCCAAAGCGGGCCTCACGAAACCACTTCATGCGGGCGTCGCGGGCGGCCTTGGATTCGGCGGGTGCATCGGCCGCGCAAAGCAAGGAGGTTGAAAACAGCACGACAGCCAAAGCGGCCCGCAAAAGGAAACGTAGCGAACGTGGCATGGATGGAACTCCTTGGTGGGGATGTCGAAGCATGAAATGCTTTGCAGGATTGCCGTGCCTTCCTAGTAAAACGATTGGATGCGGGAATGTCAAGGCGCGTACAGGTATTCCGCATTCGTCGTCGGCTTCAGCCGATGCTTCCAGTAAGTCAACCCCGATGTTTTCTATCTTCATCGGGCCGCTCTATGGAACCCCATTGGACACCGCACCCCATGCCTTTAATAATTTCATTTTAGTAGCCGCCTTGGGAATAATGACTTCCGCTCGCGCTCGCTTCAGTCGGATGAACCTTACCGATTTACCGGTTCCTTGCCTTCACCGTGCCGCTGCCAAGTTGTGCCGCTGCCACGTTTCCCGAAGCAGTTGCATGAAACTTTCCGCGAACCGCCTGCCGTTGCATAAGGGCGAAGCGGCCACGGTTGCACGCAACATCGAGCGTATCTCGGCCAGATGCGACAAGTTGCCGGCCAGCCGCACGGCGATAGCAACGTACTCGTCCGCATTCTCGGCAACCGTCTCCGTGAAACCAACGTTGGAAAGATAACTCAGCGCGTGTCGGCTGGCAAAAGTTTCGCCGGGCCAGGTGACGACGGGCACGCCCATCCAGAGGGCATTGCACGTTGTCACGCCGCCTGCAAAGGGGAACGGATCGAGCGCGATGTCGATGCGGCCGTGCGCGGCGAGCATCTCGCCCAGCGGCGACCAGCCTTCGAGGATGAGCTGCTCGGGGGCGATGCCTTCGGCAGCGAATAGTTCGCGGTAGCGGCGGCTAAGGCTTGCATCTTCCATGCCGCGATACTTAAGCATCAGCCGCGAGCCGCCAACCTGCCTAAGTATTTTTGCCCAAATGGCCACGACTGCGGGCGATACCTTCGCTAGATTGTTGAAACTGCCGAACGTGACGCGGCCCGACGTTAAGGCCGGTAGTGCCGCGACCTGCGGCGCTTCCGTGGAAGGATCGTAGCTAAGGTAACAATCCGGCAGCCGCAGCACGCTCTCGCAATAGTTCGACTCGGCTCCGTCGGGCACCATGTAACGATCCGCCAGCAGATAGTCGATTGCGGCGATGCCCGTCGTTCCTTCGTAGCCGATCCAACTAATTTGCAGCGGTGCCGGCTTGCGAGTGAACATGAGGATTCGATTGCGTGCCGTGTGTCCGGCTAGGTCAAAGAGGATGTCGATGCGGTCGTCGCGAATCTGCGCGGCCAATTGGTCGTCGCTTTGACCAAACACATCGCGCCAATGCGACGAGGCCGCTTGGAACCGCGCTGTCATGGAGTCCTTGGGCAGGCGATCGTTGTAGCAGAAGATCTCGGCCTGTTGGCGGTCGAGGTTCTCAAGCCCGCGAATTAGGAAGTAGCCGACGGGGTGTTGGCAGAAGTCGGGCGAGACGAAACCCAGGCGCAAGCATCGAGTTGGATCGCGATCATTGTCGTGCGGCTGCCACTTGCTTGCATGTCTGCGGCCAAACTCGGCGTGGGCGGCTTTTAACTCGGCAGCCGTCGTGCCGGGCCGATAGTGCATGGCAAAAATCAGATTGCTGTGCGCATCGGCGAAGTCGGGTTTGAGTTCCAACGCCCGGCGGTAGCTGGCCATCGCCTCATCGAGCTTGCCTTGGTCTTTTAAGGCGTTGCCGAGGTTGTTGTGGGCGTCGGCAAAGTTGGGGTCGAGTTCAATCGCACGTCGATAGGCGACAATCGCTTCATCGAGCCGCGCTTGGTCCTTGAGAAAGTTGCCGATATTGCTGTGCGCCTCCGGCATGTCGGGCTTCAGCGCGAGTGCCCGTTGATAGCAGGCCACCGCTTCGGCAAGTCGGCCCTGTTTTTCCAAACCGATGCCGAGGCTATTGTGGGCATCGGCAAAGTCGGGCTTGAGCTCGATGGCGCGCCGGTAGCTGACGATGGCCGCATCGAGTTGCCCTTGGTCCGTGAGCGCGGTGCCGAGACTGTGGTGGGCCTCGGGCAGTTCGGGGTTGATCGCCAATGCCTCGCGATAGCAGGCCAGCGACTCGGCCACCTTCGCCTGTTCCTCGAGGGCATTGCCCAGGTTGTTGAGGGCTTCGGCAAAATCGGGCCGCAATTCCAATGCCCGCCGATGGCAGAAGATGGCCTCGTCGATTTGCCCTCTCTCCCGCAAGGCGTTGCCGAGATTCGTATGGGCTTCGGCAAAATCGGGCTGCAACGCGATGGCGCGGCGATAGGCGGCGATGGCCGCATCGAAGTCCTTCTTATCGCGGAGCGCGACGCCCAAATTGTTATACGTCTTGGGAGATTTCTCGTGGATTTGCAGCGACCTTTGACAGCAGGCAACGGCCTCGTCGAGCCGACCGAGAACTCGCAACGCGGCCCCCAGCCCGTCGTGGGCGTCGGCATAGTCGGGCTTGAGTTGAATCGCCCTCTGGTGGCAGGCCATCGCTTCCGCTGCCTTGCCTTGCTTCTGCAAGACGTTACCGAGATTGGAATGGGCCTCCACAAAGCCGGGCTTGAGTGCGATTGCCTGCTCAAAGGCGTCCGCTGCATCGACCCATTGGCCCTTGTCCATGAGGGTGACGCCGAGATTATTGAGGGCCTCGGCATTGCGGGGATCGAGTTGCAACGCACGGCGGTAGCACGCGGCCGCTTCGTCGAGTTGTTTGAGTTTTTGATGGGCGGCACCCAGGTTGCTGTGGAATGCGGCCGCCGACGGATTCAGGACAATCGCATGTTGAATGTACTCGACCGCTACCGGATGATTGCCGACTTGGGCCGCGATGACCCCCAGCAAATGCCAGGCATCCGCGTTGCGAGGATCAACCTTCAGAACCTGTCGATAACCGTCCGCCGCGCGTTGCAACTGCCCGGCCCCATGATGGCCGACGGCTTCGACGAGGAGTTGACGGATGTTGGACATAGGGAACCGTTGCGGCTTAACGATGCAAGCCCGGAGGGGCGAAGGTCAATAGCCTGGCGCGAAAGCTCCAAGATTAGAATTCTAACACATCAAATGCCCCGGTGGGGCGACAGTGACGCGGTCGTTGAACTTTTCACGCTGTACGGAATTTTGTGGCACCGGATTTCGGCCCGTGGAGAGACACGGCCAAGATGGTCGTGCCACTTCCGTTGACACAGAAACACTTACGGCCTTGCGCCGGAGTTAGTGCCAAGGTTAGAGACCGTCCAATAATATCTCCCCTCACCCGACCAATTCCTCAATCGCCTTGCCGTTGCGAACGATCATCACCGGCCTGCCGCTGGGGGTGCGGTATTCTTTGGTGATGTCGATGCCGAGCGTGTGGTAGAACGTTGCCGCAACGTCGTCGGGTGTAATGGGCGTATGTTCCGGGCCTAGTCCGAGTTTGTCGGAACTGCCGATGACTTGCCCGCCGCGAATGCCGCCGCCGGCCATGAGGCAGAACATGGCGCGAGGATAGTGATCGCGGCCGCCTCGGGCGTTGACCTTGGGCGTGCGACCGAACTCACCGGTGACGAAGACGGTGGTCGTCTCCAATAGACCTTTGGCATCCAAGGCGCGGAACAGCCCCGACAGCCCGGCGTCCAGCGGCGGAAGCTGTTGCATTTTCAGTTTCGTGAAGTTGTCGTCGTGCGTATCCCAGCCGGTGAAGCTGACGGTGACGAACCGCACGCCGGTCTCGACGAGCCGCGCTGCAAGCAGGCAGCTTTGCGGGAACGATTCTTCGCCGAACATTCCGGTGATGGCCGACGACTCCTGCGAGAGATCGAAAGCCGTGCGGACCTTGGGCGAACGGATCATGGCGAACGCTCGTTGCGTGAAGCGGTCGAGACCCACGAGCAGTTTGTCTTGGTTGCCGAGCGAATCGAAGGCGCGATCGAACTTCTTCAGCAGGTTCTGACGGCGATCGAGGTCGGCCAGCGTGATGCCGCCATTGATCGAGAGGCCGCGAATCTCCATCTTCCTGCCCGGCTTGGGCGTTTGGCCCGTGTTCAAGGGGCCATACTCGACCCCCATGTAACCGGTCGTTTCCTCACCGCCAGGCACGGCCACAAATGTCGGCAGGTCGGCCGGGCCGGAAAGCTCGCGGCTGACGACGGCCCCAAAACCGGGATACTCCAACGACGGCAGCGGACGGTTGCCGGTAGTCAGGTACTTGGTTCCCAAGCGGTGATCGGCCAGCGTATGGCTGACGCCGCGCAGGACGGCAAACTTGTCGGCGCACTTCGCCAGCTTGGGGAGGTGCTCGCAGAAGCGGACGCCGGGGGCATTCGTGGCAATCTCGCGGAACTCACCGCGATGGCTCGCCGGGGCGTCGGGCTTCATATCGAACGTATCGAGGTGGCTCGGCCCACCGGAGAGACGGACGAAGATGGCCGCCTTGGCTTTCGACGGGCCAACCTGTCCAGCCTCGGCGATTTGTAGATATTGGGCGAGGCTTAAACCGACTCCCGCAAGTCCGCCGATACGAAGGAAATCGCGTCGATGGAGTCCGTCGCAGTAAATGTGGGATGACATGATTGGCCTTTCCAGGTATTCATCTCGTTCCGCGAGATGTTTCGTGCCAGTTTCGCTTTGCCGGATCGAATCACCGCCTTGCAGAGCGAGATCAGTACGTTAAATGCTCTCACCCCCGTTCCCGCTCCCGTGTACCGGAGAGGGGAATGGGGTTAATGATTCACAATAAACTCTTTTGTATTGAGCATCGTCCACAGCAACGTGCGAATGCCGTCCACAGGGCCGGCTGCCGTGGCGACGACATTTTTCGCTTCTTTCATTTCATCTTCCTGCGGCGGGCGGCTGACGGTTCGCAAAAACACCTCGCGGATCAGCGCGTCGGAAGCTGCCGGTGAAACGGGGCGGCCTTTGCCGGGCTGAATCTGCTGCCGGACCTGCTGCATCCAACCGCCAGCGTCGATCCGACCGCGAAGTGCCGCATCATTCAAGAGGAACACGGTCTGCACAAGCGAAGGTTCGTTCGACCGCGAGCAGTCGCAAGTCACGACGCGATCCGGCTTTCCGAAAGCGACCAGCAGGTAGCGATCGCCTTTATCGAGCGCGGGCCCGATGGCTCGATTCTCCATCGAAGTCTGCATCGCCTCGGCCTGCTGGCGGTTAGCCGTCGCTTGCATGAGTACGTCGTTGACCACTTCGGCGGGCAGTCGGCGGACCAAAGCATGGCTGAAATTGTGGTTATCGAGCTGGTTGGAAGCGTTCGTCCGCCAACTTCGCTGGTAGGCCGCCGTGTTGAGGATCGTGCGGTGCAGCCACTTCATATCGTAGTGGTGGGCGACAAAGCCTTCCGCCAGCGCGTCCAACAGCGGACGATTGCTGGGGGGATTGGCCTGGCTCATGTCGTCCGGCGGCTCGACAATCCCAACACCAAAGTATGCGGCCCAGGTGCGATTGACCCACGCCCTGGCGAAGTAGGGATTGTCCTTACGGCGGAGCCACTCCATGAGCTTGACGCGCGGGTCGGGGGCGTCGGCCAGCGGCACTTCTTCGGCACCAAGCAGCTTGGGCGTTACGGTTGGCGGCGTGCCGGCCTTGCCTTTCTTTTGAAGCTGCGCGGCGAATTTCGGGTTGTTCTTCAGCATCTGCTCCATCCGCTGACGCTGGAAGGGCGGAATCTGTCGGTTGTTGACGTACAACTCGGTGAACGGCACCGGCTGATTCTTCTCGAGCCGTTCGTGGATCGTCGCGATGACTTGTTTGCGATTTTTTCCGCCCAGTTTGTCGATGCCAACTTCCTCGCGCAA
This sequence comes from Planctomycetota bacterium, assembly GCA_025353625.1. Classification (GTDB taxonomy): domain Bacteria; phylum Planctomycetota; class Planctomycetia; order Pirellulales; family Thermoguttaceae; genus JANXQG01. The sequence goes on from JANXOJ010000183.1 coordinate 9,577, forward strand.
CTGCTTGGCTTCCGGCCCCGAGGGCGGCTTCACGCCCACATCGACCGGCTGGAAGAACGCTTGGAATTGCGTGAAATCTTTCTGCGTCCATTGGTCGAAGGGATGCTTGTGGCACTGCGCACACTCCAGTCGCACGCCGAGCATCGCATACGATACGCTCAGGGCCTTCTCTTCCGGCTTTCGCACGTTCGTCCGCGACAAGTAATACGGCATCGTCTTGCGTGCCGTGAAGTCGGCCGGCTTCGATTGCCGGAAGTACGAACCCATCTCGCGGCAATAGTCCAGGTAGCTCTGATCCGGCTTGTCGCGCCCGTTCGCCAGTAGCAGCCCGGCAATGATCTCATCGTAAGCTTTGTTCTCCAATACCCGACGATATATCCATTCGTACCATTGCCGCGATTGCTCCCGCTTGTAAATCTGGTCGCTCTGCTGTTGGGGGTTATTGCCCGTCAGATCGCAAAGTTTCGTCGTCCACCATGCCGCGTAGGCGGGAGTTTCAAGAAGTTGATCGATCTTGCGAGCACGCTTGTCGGGCGACTTGTCGGCAAGGAAGCTTTCGATATCTTTTGGGCCGGGCAAGGTGCCGGTCAGATCGAGACTCACGCGGCGGAGGAACTCGGCGTCGGTGGACGTTGACGCGGGCACGACGCCCAGCTTGCGAAGCTTGTCGATGACGAGCCGATCGTAGAGAGTTGGCGCGGCGACATCCGGATAGCGGCTGCCGACGCGATCGCTCATCGGCAGCATCACGGGGATCGGTTGCACGCCGTTGTCGTAAAATGCGACGACGTGCGAATCGCCAGGGCCGCGCGAGGTGATGACCCCATCCTCGTCGATCGTGGCGACCGAGTCGTCGTTGCTGCGGAAGCGGCTAATCGCCGTCACATCCTCCGTGGCACCATCCGACCAACTGGCAACGATCCGCAGCTTGGCCGTGGCACCAACGTGGTCGAACTTGACCTCGGCGGGCGCGATCGTGAGGCGAACGAATTCGGCATCGCCCGGCGAGACACCCTTGGCCCCGGTCTCAATCCAGCGGCGGAAGACGTTATATTGCCAACTGCCCTCTGGGAATCTCAAACCGCCACCGTGGTTATCGGCGGAAGTCGGCTTGTTCAAAATCAGACTGTTCTCGGGGTGTGCAAGGTCGATGCGGGGGTGCTGCCCCGCCGTCAGGGCATCATAGTCCGACTTAAAGTCGTAGCCAAATAGGGAGAGATGGAACCCCCCCTGGCCTTGAAACGACCCGTGGCAGGCCCGGCTGTTGCAACCCATCCGACCCATCGTAGGCAGGACGTGTCGGCGGAAATCGGGGGTTTCCGAGGCGTCGGCCTTCGTAAAACGACCCGGCAGTGGCGACACGACATCGCCAGCCGATGCAACACTACGCAGGAACGACGTTGCGCAAACTACGAAAAGCACCCATTTTATGGACATTGCCGCGATCCCCTTCGGGATGAAGTAGATATGCAATTCTACTCTTTTTCAACCCCGGCGGGGAGGAATAGTTTCGATTATTGACGCGGATTGTCCTTCAATCCAGTCGTCAACCCAGTGTGGGCAGTGCGACGGTGATCTCGACGGTGAGCTATGGCATGGAAGCCCAATGGGGTAAAAGTTTGTGGAACTTCGGAAATGAATTACGACAAAATCGCCTCAATGACCTTGCCGTGAACGTCGGTCAAGCGGCGCTCGATGCCGTTGTGATAGAAGCTCAGCCGCTTGTGATCGAGGCC
>JANXOJ010000194.1 GCA_025353625.1 Planctomycetota bacterium
ACCGCCTCTTCGCGAAACTCTCGCGTGAATACACGGCGACCTTCCTTGGCATTTTCCGATCTCTTCCTGGGCATGCGCAGACTCCTTGGCTGGCATCCATTTTAAGGAGTTGCCCTGTCCGTGGAATCGGCACCACCTCAGTTCGTACCGTTTCGGACTCCCCGGAAGATTCAAGTCCCGGCAGGGTGAGCGGTGCCGTTCGCGTTTTGCCCTTGGCGTCTTGCCACTGTGCCAGCCGTTGCCCCTTGCGGACGATGATCTTCGCCCCGGCCGGTAGCGCCCTGGTTGCGGTCTTCTTGAATACTGCGCCCATGATTTCGCCTTTCATTTTCCCCGGCGTCGAGCCGGTCAGTTCGCCTTTCGTTTTAGGTACTCGCGCCTTGCGGCGTCCAAGAACACCAGCTTTCCGGATTCGTCGCGGTATTTCCAGAAAGTCCAGCCGTTTGTATTCATCGGACGACCGGTAATCGTGCCTCTGGCGATTTCAGCCGCCATCGAGGAACTCAGGTAGTTTTTCCCCTGGAAAGATACTGTGCCGTCCCGGAGAAGATCGGCTTCCAAATTATGGTGCTTATAGTGGACGGTCAGTTTGAGAGGGGCCTTCAACAGTCCCACATCAATCAAGTCTTTTAAACTGACGCCAATAGACGTTTTTGACTTTTTTGGTTGTTTCGATTCGACAGGGGAGCGAGACTTGCGGCGAGTTTCCAATGCCTTCCGCGCTGCTTCACTTCGTTTTGCCGCTGCTTGGTCTTCTTCGTGTGCCGGCAGTTCCGATTCAATGGGAAAGTCAAAGCGGACCCGGACCCGAGCCAGGCTTGCGCGAATATCTTTTGGCGATAACTCTGTCACCTTTTTCTTCAGCAACCGAATTAGCGAAGAATCGTTCTCCGCAGCAATCAAATCCTCTAAAGCAAAGCGAACTTGGCGGTCCACAAAGTGGGCCTTCCAAAGGATTTCAATGTCGTTGTCGCGGATTCGGTCTTTTGACAACAGTGCCAGCGTCTCCTCCGCGGTGGAAGTCGCGTCACTAATCTTGACGGACCGAAACAACTTTTCATCGACCGGAACGTCCACACAGGCGTTGTAGATGCGGTACTCATCCCCATTGGTAATAACAACCCACTTGACCCCGGCCACGGCAGCATACCCCATGATCTGCCCCGCCCATTTTCGGTCTTCAAGATTCTGGCGTCGTGCCTTCGCTTCCAGAAAGAGCTTAGGCGTTCGCACCAGGAAGAAGGCATAGTCAACCGGTTTATCCTGAGGCTTGAGCTTGTACTCTTGTGAAACTTCTTCGAGGTCTCCAACGTGCCAACCAAGCGCACAAAGAACTGGGTTGATAAGAGCCGTCTTCGTGTCCTGCTCGTTCAGTTCCCTGCCGTGGTAGGCGACAAGCTTCCTCCGTACCTCTTCAAGCACTTTTGATAGTTCGATCATTTCAGTTCGCCTTTCGCTTGCGAGTTCCGCCCGTTTCGCGGGTTTCGGCCTGAGTCAACCGACGGTCACACGCAACGGATTGCCAGTTCGGAAGATGTTCGTCCAAAATCTTGGCGGCAGCTTCCCCTATCTTCATTCCATTCATGGTGACGAAGGCGTGCAGTCGAGCGCGGATTTTCTGAGGTAGGTTCAACTTTACCAGAACGGTATCGGCGTCCTTCGCTTCGGCGGTCTGTTTCTCGTCAGTCAATTCGTACCTTCCGGGTCAGGGTCATCGGATTCGCTTCGTACCAACGCGTTAGCCGAAGGTTCTACAGTCATGCCCTTTGCATTCCGTGGTATATGGCTCGTGCAGACCCTCAGACAATCACGGTCGGAGCTGAGCAGCCGTCCCCTCCAGAATATCTCGCCCGGCTCAATGATATGCTTACGCAGGCTACCATCGGTTGGCCTGGCCTTCGGGTTTCCGCGAAAAGGTTAAGTATTCCATCGCGCATTTCCGTAGTTCCAAACTCGCTATCTCAAAATGTTTGTTTTCCGAACGGGCGAAGTACGTTGCCCCTCCCATTGTAGTGGGTTGGCACAGGGCATCAATATACGGTCGTTTTCTGACGCGCTGGCGGATTATTCGCCGCCGAGCCAGAATTCTCCAGCCCGTCAGCTTGGCTGAAGTTTTTGCGCGGCGCGATGCACCGGGCGGCGGTGAGAGGGGTCAAACTGGTCGATTTTCACCGTTCCTTTCGGGAACTTTGCCAGCACCTCAAGCTCGCCGCCAAGTGCTTTGACGATCTTCTGCAGCGTCGAAATCTGCATATCGGACTGATTCTCCAATTTCGACAGGCTAGGCTGCTTGATGCCGAGGGCTTTGGCTACCTGCTGCTGGCTCTTACCCGCCAATTGTCGGACCTCGCTAAGCAACATCTCCGCCAGCAGTTCCTGAGTGCGGACAGCCGCCCGCGCTCGGGTCTTCTTCGTGGTCGTCCGATTGACCAGTTCGTCGAATGACTTGGCCATAATGATTACCTATTCCCTTTCTTTTTCGCCTTCAACGCCGCCAGGTGAGCCGCGTACAATTCGTCCGCTTTTTCGATCAGCCGTTTGTAGAACAGCCTCTTGCTGCCGCCGGACTTGTCGCCTGCAACCAGCAAAATGCCGGTTCGATCGGGGTCGAACGCAAACGCGATCCGCAAAACCGCGTCGGCCGTGTCCGCCCGAAGCTCTTTCATGTTGGCATAGTTCGAGCCGTTGAGCGTATCGGCGCGTGGCCGGCCAAGGCGCGGCCCCAGCACCTTCAGCAGTTCCACCTTGGCAATGACTTCGGCCTGGGCGTCCTCGTCCACGTCGGCAAACCACTCGTCAAAGGTATCGGTCGTTTTTACCAACCACATCGTCCAATTATAGCTTACAGGCTATTTTCCGTCAATAGCCTTTAGGCTAACTCCTTTCCCCCGCTTCCCGCCGGTTATCCTCGATTGTCAGCCGGCGAGCCTCCGATTCGGCTTCGGCGGTGGCTTCCACGGTGGCCCCGGATTCTTCGGCGGATTTCCCTTCGCCCTGGTGAGCGGTGAGCATGGCGGGCAGCCGTTCCCGTTCGGACGGTGAGAGGGTGAGTAGCGCGGCGACCAGCTTGTCGAGCCGGTCCCCTTCGTCGGCCCCTTCGCCTTCGTTGCGGCCCTCGTCGGCATCGGCGGCGGTGCCGGCGACGGTGCCGACGTTATCGTTTTCGGCTTCGCTGGTCCAAGCAGCGGTACAAGCGGCCGGAAGCGTCGGCGTAAAGCCTTGCCCTGTTGGCGGTTCGGAAGCATCGCTATTTCGTTCGAATCCAGTCGCCCCGACTTGATCGACCTGTTGACAGCCTTTGTCAGCGGGTCTTTTCTCTTGACCAGATAAGCACTTACGGCGACGGACCCGGCTTCCGTCCATTTCCCCTTGTTTCGGTCGCCCCAGGGCGTGGTAGGGCTTGCTCCCCATTGTCTCACCTCGGGAATAATGTTAAGATGCTAGTTTCGGATGATCGAACACGGCGGTCCTGCTGATACCCTGACCCGTGTGCGGTTCGGCGTCCTGATGCCTTGTTTCCGATGCCCTTGTTTGCACGAAATGAAGAAAAAGGTATCAACGTAGTCGGCGTGAGGTCTTGATAAATAAGGACTTACGGAAACCTCTTGCAGTCGCAATGCGGGGGTTGCGGGTTCAACTCCCGCCGCTGGCCCTTTGCGTTTTTGCTCGTAAAAATTGCGAGATTGTAAGATTACCAGACCTTGGGGGCTTCGTTGCGCGGTTGCCCCTTCCCTTTGGAACGGTTGAGGATAGTAGCGATATGGCTCTAGCGACGGAATTTGACGTTAAACAAGTGGTTCTTACGAACGGCCCCTTTGGGCCAAGTGAAGTACGCCAGATCAGGGAGTCCATCTCCAAGGATCCGGCAAATTTCCAACGTCTTCGCGACGCCGTGAACGAACTTCAGGCCAAGGAAGAGCAGACTCCGGCGAGCATGGTCCGCCTGGGCGTGAGCCTCTTTCTGCTGGGCCGTTATTACCGCGCGGCGGAAGTCCTCAAGCAGGCCGATGGCGGTGCGTTGGCGCACTTTTACTTGGCCAAGTCGTTGTTCGCACGCGGCAGTTATAAAGAAGCGACCGAAAGCTACCAATCGGCTGAAAAGGCCGGCTACGATGGCAGTCAGTGTACGCTGGGACGCGCGGAATCCTTGCGATACTCCGCCAAGCCCCAAGAAGCCCTCGCCTTGCTCGATAATCTCTTCGGACCCGTCGAACAGACGTCCGAGTACCTCTACCAACGCGGTGCCACCGTTTCGGCCATCGGCGGCAATCCGTTGGAAGTCATCGCTCTCTACGAGCGGGCCGTCGAGGCCGATCGCACGCATCCCGGCGCGCTTTTCGGCTTGGCTTTGGAAAACGACCGCTACGGCAACGACGAAGCGGCGATGGACCTCTACAAGAAAGCCGCTGCCAGCTTTCCGGCCCACGTCGGTTCGCTCTTAAATCTCGGCCTGCTCTACGAAGACCGCGACCAATACGAAAAGGCCGCCCAGTGCTATCAGCGCGTGCTGGACGCCTATCCCGACCACGCTCGGGCGGAGCTTTTCTTCAAAGATACGGAAGCCTCGCACGAACAGTTCTACGACGACGATGCCGCGAAGAAGCGCGATCGAATGGGCCAAGTGCTCAGCATCCCAGTCTCCGACTTTGAACTTTCGGTGCGCAGCCGCAACTGCCTCCAGAAGATGGGCGTCAACTCGTTGGGCGATCTCTGCCGCACGAGCGAGGCCGAACTTCTAGCCAGCAAAAACTTCGGCGAAACGAGCCTCGTGGAAATCAAAGACATGCTCGCCTCGAAGGGCCTGCGCTTGGGCCAGCTCGCCGCCGAGCGGCCCGCCGTCGAAGCCTTCGAGCCGGAATCTCTCTCCGCCGACGAACAGGCCATGCTCAGCAAGCCGGTCTCCGATCTGAATCTCTCCGTGCGTGCCCGAAAGTGCATGATCCGCCTGGGCATCAACACCTTCGGCGACCTCGTCCGCCGCACGGGCGACGACCTGTTGGAGTGTAAGAACTTCGGCGTGACGAGCCTCAACGAAGTCCGCGAGAAGCTGACCGTTTTGGCCTTGAAGCTCCGCGGCGATTGAGGCGAGGGGGGAGAACGATCCGCGTTCGGTGGGCAGTGGAACGGACTCGATCCGTTCGTGCCGTAAAAAGACGGCAGGTTGTGAAATCCCCTGCCGTCCGTATTTACGCTATTGAATTCCCAGTTTTCCAGTGCTGGAGGGGCTTTGCGTCGGATGCTTGGGAGCGGCGACTCAATAAGTTTGTATCTTTTTAGCGGAGTGGAAATGTGTATTCGTGGGGCAGGTTTTCAACCTGCCCAGAATTCAGGCAGGTTAAAAACCTGCCCCACGAAGTAATCTGCCTCGAATTTACTTCACTCCGGTAAAGTGTTGCATAGGTTCGGGTTTTCGGAACGTACTCATCTCGCTCCGCGAGATGAGTACGTTTATGATTCGCCGGTCCTTGGGCATCCGAACGCTCGCCACTCGCCGCAGATGTTACTTGCCCGTTTCCGGTCGGCAATAGGACAATGCCAGCAGCACGTAGCCGGTGACGACGTTCGGATCGCCTTCTAGCCAGCGGCTCTTGGAGTTCGTCCACGAACCGTTGGGCTGCTGCCGTGCGGCGAGTTCGTCGGTCAGTTCCTGCCGCCAGTTGTGCTTGACACCCTTGGCGTCTTCGATGGTGTCGCCGCCGACGGCCGAGAGGGCCTTGGCGAAGACCTGATAGTAGTAGTACAGCCCATCGAGCCCGATGCCTGGATTGGTCTTCAGATCGTAGTTCTCCTGAATCCACTTGGTGGCCGCTTTGATCCGTGGATCGTCGGCCTTGACGCCGCAGTAGACCATGCTCTTGAGGCCGGCATAGGTCATTGAGGCATAGCTTCGCAAGCCGCCATTGGGTAGCTTGCCGGCTTCGCTTTCGCCGCCGTTGGCAGGCGTGTAGTAGAAGCCGCCGTCCGGGTTCTTCGCAGCGGCGGGCGTGTTGTTGAACTCGCTCTCCATGTTCTGGCAGCGGGAGACGAAGACCAAAGCCTTCTTCATCGATTCATCGTCGGGACCATTGCCGGCCGCCTTCAAAGCGTCGATGAGAAACGACGTGTTCGAGAGGTCGGGCCGCTTGTGTTTGCCGTAGCCCGCCCCGCCGTAGAAGGTATCGGACTTCTCCTTCTTCTGCTCTTCGTTCCATTGGGTGGCCTTGAGGTACTTCTCCGCGCCGCGAATCAACTTTTCGTAACGCTTGTCGGCATTGGCCTCGGTCAAGCACATTACGACGATACTCGTTTCGTAGTTCTTGAAATCGAGCTTGGGACTGTAGATGCCCCCATCGGGTTGAACGGCCGCTTCGATCACCTTGAGGCTCTTGGCCACAACCGGATCGTCCGGCGAGCGACCATTGCGGAGCAGCCCGGTGGCGACCAGGGCCGTGACGCCGACGCCCGCTTGCGGCGTGAACGATCCGTCGTCCCCTTGGTGTTTGCCCAGATAATCGACCGCCTTGGCGACTAGGGCGTCGATCTTGGGATCGGCGGCAGCGATGGCGGCGGCACTCGCATTGCTACCCGCATTATTAAGGTGCAGTAGTTCCGTGGCGGGGATTGTTGCGGCAATCGTTGCCGCAGCAAGGAAACCGCGACGGGAAACCGTAGGAAGCGTGGGCAAAATATTCATTAGTGAGTCCAAAAATAAAGGGGATTTTTCGATCCAAGGAGGAAGCACTTCGCGCACCATCGCCTAAAAAAGGCAACAAAATGCACCCATTCATCGTACACAACGGGGTCCGCCGAGCCAACCCCCGCTCGGTGCCTCGGAGTGTGCGTATCGCTCTATTCGCCAGGGAGGCTAAAAAGTATTGCCCGGAAATCGGGCCTTGCCGTTGCGATTGTGTGCAGCGTCCTCACCTCCGTCCGTCGCCAACATGATAGAGGTGCCCAAATTGCCGGTTTCGTTCAAGACAAGTTACGTGGTTGTCATTCACCCCGCCGCTCCGCCAGCTCAATCGCCTTCAACAGCCCCCGCGCTTTGTTCATGGTTTCCGCATATTCACTCGACGGAACGCTGTCGGCGACGATGCCGGCACCGGCTTGGACGTATGCCTTGTCGCCTTGCACGACGAGCGTGCGCAGGGCGATGCAGGTGTCCATGTTGCCGCTAAAATCGACGTAGCCGATGGCCCCTGCGTATGGACCGCGACGGTGAGGCTCCAGTTCGTCGATGATCTCCATCGCTCGAACTTTCGGCGCACCGGAAACGGTGCCGGCGGGCAGACACGCTCGCAAGGCATCGAAGGCACCTTTACCGGGGGCGAGTTGGCCTCGGACGTTCGAGGTGATGTGCATGACGTGGCTGTAGCGCTCGATGGTCATCACGTCGGTCAGCTCGACGCTGCGATATTGGCAAACGCGACCGACATCGTTGCGGCCCAGATCGACCAGCATGACGTGCTCGGCCCGCTCCTTGGGGTCGGCCAGAAGTTCCTTCGAGAGGGCGCGGTCCTCCTCGTCGGTCTGGCCTCGTCGCCGCGTGCCGGCCAACGGGCGGACGGTCACCTGGCCATCGACCACGCGGACCATCACTTCCGGCGAACTTCCAACGAGCGTCACACTGGGCATGCGAACGTAGAACATGAACGGACTAGGATTCACCACGCGCAACGTGCGATAGATCTCGAAGGGATGGGCCGTAATCGCGACTTCCAATCGTTGACTTAGCACGACCTGAAAAATATCGCCGGCCCGGATATACTCGACGCACTTTTCCACGGCCTGCTCGAACTCTTCCTGCGTAAAGTTGGAGCGATACTTTAGATTCACATCGCCGCCGAGGCCGATATCGACGAGCGTCAGATCGGTTGGCGGTGCGGCCAAACGCACGACCATCGCGTCGATCCGCCGACATGCTTCGTCGTAAGCGGAACGTGCCGTCGCCCCAGGCCGATCGAGCCGGGCCATCGCCACGACCACAATCGTCTTCGCCACGTTGTCGAACACGACCATTTGATCGTAGAAGGCAAACGATAAGTCGGGCACCTGCCGATCGTCCGGCGGGGGATTCGGCAGATGCTCGAAATAACGAACCGTATCGTAGCCCGCATATCCCACGGCACCGGCGCAAAACGGCGGCAGTTCGGGCAAGTGAACGGCCCGCAATGCCTCGACGTGGCGTTGCAATTCGGCCATGGGGTCTGCCGCTTCGTAGGATTGGGTGATGGGCAGAGGTGATCCGGAGATCGAATCGCCGGAGTGCGAGTGTGTCGTCACGCGGCGGCCGTAGGCTTCGATTTCAAAAAATGGGTTGGCCGCCAGGAAACTGTAGCGGCCGACCTTTTCGCCCCCCACGACGCTCTCGAAGAGGCAGGCACAGCGGCCGGAATCGATCTTGTGGAAGGCACTGACCGGCGTGAGCGAGTCGCAAACCAGGCGGCGATAGACCGGCACCAGCATGCCATCCTTGGCCAAGGTGGAAAAGGTGTTGAAATCGGGGCAATGGACGGCCCGCGACGGCTTGGCGCGGGGTTCCGTCTCCGGCCCGGTTTGCGTCGATTTCATGGAAAGGAATTCCCCAAGAGGTGGAATGGTGACTTCGTTTTAGCTTAGCAGTCCCTGGCCGGGATCGCAACGGCATTGGCAGTTCTCCTGCCCGGCACGAGGAACCTACTGGACTCCCCCAAAACTATCGTCTATACTCACAACCGGCCTTGGGCAAGAGGCGACTTTTCTTAATTTTGGGTCTGGTATGAACGCTTCGTCGTCGAAACCGGCTATTTCGCTCGATCATCTCGTCGCGTTGAACGATGAAATCGCCGCGTTGGTCCGCGCCGGCATTCCACTCGATCGCGGACTGCGGACGTTGGGCGAGGACTTGCCCGGCCAGTTGGGGCGGTTCTCCACGCAGCTTTCCGAACAAATTGCGCGCGGCGAGTCGCTCGTCGATGCCCTTGCCGATTCAAATTCGCACCTGCCGCGCATCTATCGCGCCACGGTCGAAGCGGGGGTCGCCTCGGGCCGCTTGCCCGCCGCGCTCGAATCGCTGGCATCTTCGCTGCGGCGGCTGGCCGAAACGCGAAGCAGCGTCGTGCTAACGCTGACCTACCCCGTGCTGTTGTTCGTCGTCGCGTGGGGGCTGTTCGCCCTCTCGGCCTCCTACGTGGCACCTGCGATCCATGCTTCTTTCCAGGAACAAAAACTCCCCGGCGGCCAGGCTTTCGCTTCGCTTGCCCGCATCGGGGCCTCGGCCAAATACTGGGGGCCGATTGTCCCATTGGTCGTGCTGATAGTCGCCCTGCAAGGGTGGCTTACCGCGCGCAGCACGTCGGCCGTTCACGGCTACCGCTCCGGCTTGGTCTTCGGCTGGATTCCGTGGGTTGGCCGGATGCTCGTGCTATCGCGGACGGCGGTTTTCGTGGAAATCCTCAAGCTGCTCGTCGAAAATCGCGTACCGCTCGATTCCGCCGCCACCTTGGCGGCGGAATCGACCGGCGATGCGCGGTTGATTGCGGCTGCCGCACAGTGGGCAGCGGCGATTCGTCGCGGCGATCCGGGAATCGTCGCCGAATTGTCGGCCTTGCCGCCACTGTTGCGTTGGTTGATTGCCGGCTTTCAGCGGAATGAAGCCTTGCTGCCGGCCCTACAACATGCCGCCGACGATTACCAACGCCGCGCCCAGCATCAGGCCGAAAAAGCCCGCGTGATGCTGCCGGTGTTTGTGACGTGTACGATCAGTGCGACGATCGTGGTCGCCTATACGCTGGTCTTGTTGGCCCCTTATTTCTCCTTCCTTCGATCGCTGGCACGATGAAAGAACCGAATCCAAGTTGGGTGGCGTCGAGAAGACCGTCTACGTCGTGGTCCGCGCAGACCCATCCGAATCGTTCGCATTCCCGTTGCCGGGTCCGCGATCCGCTTGACTCCACCCTACAAATCATCGGGAACGGTTATGGCTTCGTCGCTTAACACGATGGAATCGGGCGAGCTTGCCGCACGTCTCGCCGCGCTCACGCAGGCCGGCTTGCCGCTCGAAGGCGGGCTGCGGGCGTTGGCCGACGAGCTCGGCCGGCCGCGATTGTCCAACGTGCTCCGACGCATGGCAACGCGGCTGGAAGCGGGCGAGAGCCTGGAAGCGACGATTGCCGCCCAAGGCTCGCGCTTGCCCGCCCACCTATGCGGGTTGATTATGGCGGGCGTTCGCACGGGCAGCTTGCCCAAGGTTCTCGATCAATTCGCCTGTATGTCTCGGCGTCAAAGCGATCTTCGCCGGAAGCTGTTCTTGAGCCTGTGGTATCCGGCACTCCTGTTGGGCATCATGGCCCTGTTGGCCGTCGCCGGCCGATATTACGTTATCGATGAGTTCCGCGGCATTTTCAAGGATTTTGGCACGAAAGTTCCCGAACTGACCGCGATCGTTCTGGAGACTGCCGGGGCGGTGGGGTGGACGCTGTCGGTACTCGCCATTGCGGCACTACTGCTTCCGTTTGCGGCAACGGTACGTCCATTCGCGAGTTGGCTTGGGCGTTGGACGATTCGGATTCCTGTTTTTGGCCCGATCGTTGCGTATGAACGTTACGCCTATTTCTCGAACCTCATGGCCCTCTTTTTGGAAGAAAGCGTTCCCATGCCGGAGTCGTTGCACCTCACTGCGGTTGCCATGCGGGGAACACCTTTGGCCGGCCCATGTCGGCGCGCCGCGACGAGCGTGGCAGCGGGGCAACCGCTCGACGCGGTCTTGGGACGAGTACGATTCCCGGCCAGCCTGACGGCCTTCGTTGCGTGGGGACAAGAGAAGAATAGCCTCGCCGAGGCATTTCGCGCGGCGGGCCAAACCTTTGAAATCCTCGCCCAATCGCAAGGCTCGCTTCTGAATATGATCTTGCTGCCGGTCGCTTGCCTGATCGTCGTTGCCTTCATTGGAATAACGATACTTGCGTTGTTTCTACCGCTGACATCGCTAATATTAATGCTCTCCGGTGGAAGTTGAACCCAAGGCGACGCGATCATGTTTGAACAGGTCTTCCTACTCGAAACGATAAAGTTGATTTGCATTCCAGCTTTTTTCGTGGGCGTTGCCGTCCTGATGGCAACCCGATGGCGCGCCGGTCCTTCACCGGGCGATCGCAAGTATATCTATTTGATGCTGATTCGCGCGTGCGCTTGGACGATTGCCGGTTTCAGCTTCCTGGCCGGACTCGTTGCCAGTCCCTGGGGCCTGATGGGCGTCATTCCCGCCTCCTTGGCCGTGGTCATTGCGTTGATCTACGCAAGGCAAGCCTCATCGCAGCAATACTCCATGTTAATCCTCGTGGGCGCAGCGGCCGATCGCTCGATTCCGCTGGACACCGTCTTTGCGGCTTACGGTCGCGAACGCGGCGGCTGGATGCGGCGACGAACCGAGGCCGTCGTCCGCCTTCTGACTAGCGGCGTACCCTTGCCTTACGCGCTCGATGAAGTCCAAGGCGTACTTCCACCCGAGGCCCTGCCGCTGATACGCGTCGGTTACGAAAATGGTTCCCTGGGAGCCTCAATCCGGCAGGCCCTAGCCGCTCGTAGTGCGTGCGAGCCGCTTGCCCAATCGATTATCCCAAAAATCGGCTACATCTGCTTTTTTCCCGCTGCCGCCGTTTCTGCAATGGCCTTTCTCACGATGCGGATCATCCCGCAGTTTGAAAAGATATTCAACGATTTTGGCTGTCGGTTGCCTTGGGCAACCCGCCTCTTGCTAGGATGGTGTAAGGCGTCACCGCCAATTTGGCTGCTTTTTGTCTGTTTTTCGGCCGTTTCGCTTATGCTTTTCCTGTACGTCGGCTTGCGCTACATCGGTTCGATCCGCTGGGATCTGCCGGGCATGGGCTACCTGATGCGTCGGCTCGACGCTGCCGTGCTGCTGGAAGCTATCTCTCTAGCAGCCGACCGGCAGCGGCCCTTGTCCGACGCTCTCGTGCCGCTTGAACAATCGCATCCAAAATATCGGATTCGATCTCGTTTGAAAGCGGTACGCGATGATATGCAGGCCGGCAGAGACGAAATGGAATCGCTCCATCGCCACGGCCTGATCGGCAAGACCGACTTGGTCGTGCTTTGGGCCGCCAAGCGAAACGGCAACCTCGCCTGGGCCGCAAGGGAAGCGGCCGCAAGCAACCGCCGCTGCTTTATCTATCGCACGCAAGCCCTGGTGCAACTCCTCTTTCCTCCGATCATCCTCGCCTATGCCCTGCTCGTGGTGTTGATCGCAGTCGCCACTTTTCTTCCACTCGCCAATCTCATTCAAGGATTGGTACCCGCATGAAACGTTTCGGATTCACCATTTGGGAAGTGCTCATTGCATGTCTGGTCTTGACCGCGCTGACGACGATCTGCTTGCAGTTCTTCGCGGCGGCCAACGACCAGTGGCGGCTGGTCTTCGAGCAAGTCGCCGCCACGCAAGAGGCGGCGAATTTGATGGAGCGAGTCCGTGCCGCGGCGTGGGACAACCTCAACTCGCAAACTGCCGCGACACTGAACCTTTCGCCCCAAGCCAAAAAGACCTTGCCCGAGGGACGGATGGAAGTGAAGATCGATGCGCCGTCGGGCACGCCGTCGGCGCGGCGGGTGACCGTGGTCGTCCATTGGCGGCCGCAGCCCGGCACCCCCGAGCATGAAGTGCGTTTGACCGCGTGGAGGTACAAAAACCCGTGACGTTACATCGACCCTACCGGCGCGGAAGCACGCTCATTGAACTGCTCGTCGTCATATCGGCTACGACCGCGATTTTGGCGACGGTCGCCATGCTGCTGCACCTCGTGTTGCGGATGGACACCGACGCCCACAAGCGGGCGTACCTGGTTACTTCGCTGGGACGCATCGCCCAACAGTTCCGTTGCGATGTGCATCAGGCCGTCAAGGAACCGACGATCTCCGCCGATCGTCGGGAGATGGAATTGCAGTTGCCCGGCGGAAGCAAGATCTCTTGGCGGATCGAGGCGGCGGGGTTCGTCCGTAGCGAAAATAAGAACAAAGATAAGAACTCGCCCGTACGCGAAAGTTCCTATGCCTGCGCGAATATAACTGCCCAATTCGAGCTCGAACCGCAAGGCCCGGCAAAGATCGCCTGCCTGCGGATCGACGCAACCGGCGACCGGTTATTGCTTTCCATTGACGCTATGGCCATCCAAGAGGAGAAACCATGAGTAACCTACATAGGGTGGAGTCGAGCGGTCCATGTGTGTCGCGATCCGCGCAGACCCACCGGAATTGCTTACGGTATCGCCGGCCGGTCGTCGCGTTCAAATGCTCACGTATCCGAACGTTCGACGCCGCCCTACTTGGACGAGGAAGAACGAACCCCAAACGCTCCGGCGTGGCGTTGATCGTACTGTTGCTCGGCATGGCGGTGGCCGCGGCGATATTTCTTTCCGTTTTGAAGCTGGTTGCCGTCGAGCGGCAATCGGTCGAACTTCAACAGCGACGGGCCCAGGCCGAATGGCTGGCCGAATCGGCCATCGAACGGGCGGCGGCAAAACTGGCCGCCGATGAGAAATACAACGGCGAAACGTGGGCGATTCCTGCCAAGGAGCTTGGCGGCCGCGACGGCGGCATCGTCGCAATCCGCATCGACGAAATCGCCGGCAAGGCCGACCAACGCACGGTCCACATCGAGGCCGACTTTCCCGATCATCCATTCGAGCGCGTCCGAGAAATTCGCGATCGAATCCTACATCTTTCCAAAGGAACGAAACCATGAGAGTCTCACGCAACGCTTTTACACTCGTGGAGTTGCTCGTTGTCATTGCGATCATCGGCATCTTGGTCGGCACGATGCTGCCTGCCGTTTCGAGCATGCACGAAGCAGCACGGCGGACGACCTGCCAGAGTCGCATGGCCCAACTGGGCATCGCCTTGCAAAAGTACGAAGCGGGCAACGGCACGCTGCCCGCCGGCACGACGGATGCCAAAGGCCCGATCCAAAACGCGGCCAAGGGGATCGCCTTGAGTTGGACCGTGCGGCTGCTGCCCTACCTCGACGAATTGGGGACGTTCAAGCACGTTGATCTTGAAGCGGGTGCCTATGCGGAGATGAATGCCCAGGTTCGAAAACTTCGCATCGTTGCCTTCGTTTGTCCTTCGGAGCGCAACGGCTTGCAAACGGCGACGCCCGCGAGCAACTATGCCGGCTGCCACCACGAGGTGGAATCGCCGATCGCGGAAGACAATCACGGCGTGCTGTTTTTGAACAGCCATATCGCCGCACGCGACGTGACCGACGGCGTGCAACACACGATCTATCTGGGCGAGAAGCGAACCGATGAGGACGATCTAGGTTGGATGTCCGGCTCGCGGGCGACGCTCCGCAATACGGGCGAGCCGATCGCTTCCGTAGAACCCGAGACACCCAAGACCAATCTCATCGTCGGCGGCTTCGGCTCCTGCCATCCGGCGGGGACGAACTTTCTCTTCGGCGATGGTGCCGTGAAATTTGTGAGTTGGCAGATTGACCCGACGGTTTATCGACAGCTTGGCCACCGCGCCGATGGCCAGCTTTTGAGCAGCGGCCCAACGCGGGAGTAATACTCAAAATCTCCCCTCGCCCGGGAGGGGAGAGGGGAGATTCGTTTGCCTTTATGAAGCGACCTTCACTTCGCTGGCCGTTACTTCCTTATAATCCTTGCCGTCCTCGCCCTTTTTGGCGGTGGCATCGCCGGTGTAAGTGGCCTTGTAGCTCTTGCCGTTGTGGCGATCGTCGAAGACCTTCTTGGCGGCCTCGCCGCGCAGAACCCAACGGCCGCCATCCTTGTCGGTCAACATCACGCTACAGCCCTTGACCACACCGCCGCATCCGGCGCAGGAAATCTTGCCCGATACCGACTTGGCAGCGTCGTCGGCCACGGCCCCGCGCGTTTGCAAATTCAGCACCAATGCCAACATCACAACCAATCCCAAACCAAACATGCGATTCATGGAAGCACTCCTTTTCAAATACTCGGCACCATGCACGGGCGGCAGCCAACACGGTCGCCGCAAGATAGCCGACATGCGCCGGGAACTACTTACGCCCAGGGGTATCGTATGACGGCCAGATGCAAAAGTCAACAACTGGGCCGATTGTTTGCCGCCGTTGCAGGAGTTAGAATAAATACCATCATGATCCGGATGTTTGTCACACGTCTAGCATTACTAGCAATAATCCTCCTGTCGGGTGGTGTTACAACCTATGGCGAGGAAAAGCCGCTCACCCTGCGCGATGTGGCCCGCATGAAGCACGATGGTCTTTCGCTCGACAAGATCGTCGAAAAGGCGGCCGAGCGGGGCGTCGAGTTTGAAGTCACCCCAGGCGCGGCAAAGCAGCTTGCCCGGATTGGCTTTCAGGCCGATCAAATCGACGCGCTCAAGCAGTCGCACGGCACCAAAAAAGCCGGTGCAAAAAAGGCCGCTGAGAAAAGTGGCGCAAAGGCCGAGGGTAAAGTTGAGCCTATCGTGCCGGGCCAGGGCCTCAAGACGACCGACGCCCAGCGCGATGCCGCGCAGGAGCAGGTCGCGCGGATCACCAAGCTCAGCGGGGCCAACGTTCAGCCGATCACCTCGCAGCACGTCACGCTCTGGGCCGAGAAGAAAGACCAGGCCAATTACCTGCCGGACATCAAAAGGCTGGAGAAGTTTTTGGAGAGCAAGTGCCAAGAGCCGCTCCGTTCGGGACTCGATAAACGTTCCGCCCACATCATTCTGCTCAAGAGCCGCTACGACTACGAGCGATGGATTCGGGCCATGTTCGACGAAATGCCCGACACGTTCAAGATGCCCGACACGCCCGGTGGCGAGGCCGATCTGAAGGCGGCGATCTTGAAGTGGACCGGATATTACTCGCACAACTTCATCGCCATCTGCATGGAGAGCGAGGACGTCGAATGGCTGCATCGCATGACGGCCGCCGGATTCGGATATATGAACCTCGTGCAGCAGATCGAGCCGCGGCACCAAGACCCGCTGGCCACCGGTTTTGCCAACGGCATGGAATCGGTGCTGATGGGCAGCCCCTCGATCATGCTTTTCAGTTCCAGCTATCACAACGAGAACCGCGAACTGGGCAACGACGCTCGGGCGTGGTTGAATCTAGTGAAGGATCGGATCCGGACGAAAAAAGTTTCCGGCGTGCGACAGCTTTTCACGATGAACACGACCAACATGGTGCTGCCGCACTACGCCGAGGCGTGGACGCTGGTCGGCGTGCTGATGAAGCAGCCGGAGAAATTCGGCAAGCTGCTGCTGGAGCTTCGTGAAGAAAAAGTTGCCTTGAAGGCGATTGAGACGGTCTACGGCTGGGACGAGAAAAAGCTGGAAGAGCAGTGGTATAAGGACGTATTAAAATGGTGAACCATTCGCTATGGAAGCATACCGCGGGTTGACTTTTCGACGACCGCATCACAGCTTCCCTGCGGGCGTATCCGTCCTGAGCCGATCGATCATATCGCAGGTAGCCGCTTCCACTGCGGCTTGCCAGCGGGCGGCACCGAACTTTTCCTTATACGGCTTGAGCGAATGCGCGAAGATGATGCCG
>JANXOJ010000209.1 GCA_025353625.1 Planctomycetota bacterium
ATCTTCATCACCACGCGCCCGGCGACGATCATCAAATCGCACTGCCGAGGGCTGAATCGAAAGACCTCGGACCCAAAGCGGGCGATGTCGTGGCGGCTAGCACCGGTGGCCATCAACTCGATGCCACAGCAGGCGGTGGCGAAGGGCATCGGCCAAAGGCTGTTCTTACGGCACCAACTTACCAATTCATCAAGGCGCGTCGTGGCGACTTGATCCATCAGATCTGCTACCGCCATTGAAACACTCCCTTTCGCCAATCGTAGATAAATCCGAGGGCCAACAGGACAAAAAACACCGTAACGCCGCCAAAAACAAGGTGTCGGCTGCCGGCCATGTTTTCACCAACCGCCGCCGAGATATTTCTGGGGCGACCATAAGCGACGGCTCCCTTCGACAGGCTATTCGCAACCGGCGACGAACTGGACGCATCGGCCGCCGTCGCAACCGGGCTTGCTGCCGCTGCAATGACCGCAGGAGCATCCTTCTTTGCGGCCACTGCCCACGGATAGAGAAACAGCACTTCCACGTCAAATACCAGAAAGGCAATCGCGATCAAGTGAAAACGGACGTCGAACCGCCGACGGGTGTCGTGGATCGGGTCCATGCCGCTTTCGTAAGGCATGCGTTGCACGGGGCCGATATATTGCCGAGGGTTGAATATCCTCGTAATCACCAGCAGCAAGATCGCAAGCCCTACTACGGCAGCCAATATCAGAAATAGCGGTAAGGTAGTGGCCGTTTCCATCGTTCAAAACCTACTTTGGTCCTCACGCAAAAAACAGAACGGCATTTTAGAGGTTTTCGCTCGGGCTGACAACCGGCCCCCCAGGAGGCAAGTCGAAAACATTCAGGCGCGCCGAGAAACTTTCATCGTCACGCGCGGATTAAGGCATGAGAAATGTCGCAAACGCGCACGATATTGTAAAATTTCGCCAAAGAAAAATAAATTCGCCGTAATTGGCCAACGGGTGCATGCGCAACTTGGGAAAGTGAGGCTGTCGGGACTCGAACCCGAGACCAACGGATTAAAAGTCCGTTGCTCTACCAACTGAGCTACAGCCCCGATTTTGTTTTTTTGCAACGGGTTGAATGAATTTTCCAAAAATATACGCAGTAATACTATGCGCCGCCACAAGGACGTTCCTCGTTGAACGCGGAGCCGAGTTAGACGCCATTCACCGTGCGCAATACATAAGCCTACCAAAAAGCACGCCCACGGCAAGCCCCCGATGCCCCTCGTATGGACAAAGTATTTCCCACCCCGTAACTAAACTGAGCCCGTCCAAAATGAAGCTTTGGCATCCGTCCGATACCTTCGCGGTGCGGAGCTTGCCTCCGTTCCGTTCCCACTGCGCCGTTCCTGCTATGCATTGCGTTTCGAGCGAATCGGGAGCGGAGAAAGTATTTAGGATCATTCCCCATCCAGGGCCGCACGCACGTCCTTTGCATCGATGTCGCCGACTAGGTCCACATGGCCCATCCGCGTTGGCAGCACGAAGCGCAGCTTGCCGTGTTCGACCTTTTTGTCGTGCATCATGGTGGCCAGAATCTTCTCGCGGTCGAGCTTGGGCGTCTCGATCGGCAGCCCCAGGGCGAGGATCAACGCTTTCTGCCGCGCGACGAAGTTTGCATCGACGCGGCCGAGCCGTTGGGCGAGCCGCGCGGCGCACATCATGCCGATGCTTACCGCTTCGCCGTGCAGAAGTGCGCCATAGCCCACGAGAGCCTCGAAGGCATGGGCAAACGTGTGGCCGTAGTTGAGCACGGCCCGAAGGCCGGTTTCTTCGCGCTCGTCTTTTTCGACGACATCGGCCTTGAGTCGGCAACTGCGGGCGATCTCGCGGATGAGTGTTGCCGGATCGCGTTGGAGCAACTCGGCCGCATGGGCTTCGAGGTCGGCAAACATCTCGGCATCGAGAATCGCGCCGTACTTGATAACTTCGGCCAAACCGGAGCGAAACTCTCGGTCGGGCAGCGTGTCGAGCGTGGCCGTATCGATCAGCACGCCGAGCGGTTGCAGGAAGGCCCCGACCATGTTCTTGGCCTTCGAGAGATTGATGCCGACTTTGCCTCCCACGGAACTATCGACCTGGGCCAAGAGCGTCGTGGGAATTTGAAAGAATCGCAGCCCACGAGCAAACGTTGCGGCAAGAAAACCGGCCAAATCGCCCACCACGCCGCCGCCGACGGCCACCACGACGGTCTTGCGATCGGCACCAAGTTCCAGCATGCCTTCCCAAAGCCCGGCGGCAATTTCAATAGCCTTGCTCTTTTCGCCGGGATTGACCGAAATGATCGACGCATCGATCTCTTCGCCAGAAAGACTCTCGGCCACGGTTACGGCATGCGACTCTTGAACGTTGGCGTCCGTAACGATAATCGCCTGCGAGACTTTGCCGCGCGTCGTGAGGAACTTGCCCGCGTTGGCCAGATTGCCGGTGCCGATTTCAATGTCGTAGCTGCGCTCACCGAGGTTGACGCGAATGGATT
>JANXOJ010000217.1 GCA_025353625.1 Planctomycetota bacterium
CATCCATTCCCGCTCGCGGTAGCGTTCCTGCAAGCTCTTGCCGCCAGTGGGCCACGTCGCCTGCGGGGCCGTAGCAGTAAATCATTCGCAGCGGCGTCTCGCCGATATTCGTCAATTGATGGCACAACCAAGAGCAAGAAGAAGTCTACTTCATCGTCGAGGGGACCGGCGAAATGTGCCTCGCTGAGGAACGCCAAGTGGTGACCACCGGGCAGGCGGTCTTCATTCCGTCGGGGGTGTTCCATCAATTGACGAATATCGGCGAGACGCCGCTGCGAATGATTTACTGCTACGGCCCCGCAGGCGACGTGGCCCACTGGCGGCAAGAGCTTGCAGGAACGCTACCGCGAGCGGGAATGGATGTGCCGGCGTTGCCCGAAGGCGCGCGGCCGCAGTGTACGGAAAAGCCCGTGGAGTAAGTGAATGACGAAACGAGTTGCTCTAATAACCGGCGGTGCAAGGGGTATCGGTTTCGGCATTGCTCAATGCCTCGCTCGCGAGGGGCTGGACTTGGTCATTTGCGGGATGCGTGAAGAATCGGCCGTTTCCGCATCGTTGCAATCATTGCGAGACCTTGGGGCCGATGTGCTTTACGTTCAGGCCGATGTGGCCAATGCGGCGGCTCGGGCGCGGCTCTTGGAGGCCATTCGCGAACGTTTTGGCCACTTGCACGTGCTCGTCAACAACGCCGGCATCGCACCGAAAACCCGAGCGGACATTCTCGACGCCAGCGAAGAGATCTTTGTCGAGGTATTGCAAACAAATCTGCAAGGGCCCTATTTTCTCACTCAGGCGGCCGCGCGGTGGATGATTGCGCAAACTCAGGCCGATGCAACATTTCGCGGTTCTATCATCAATGTATCGTCGATCTCGGCGACCGTGGCCTCGGTGAGTCGCGGCGAGTATTGCATCTCGAAGGCCGGCGTCGGCATGGCGACGCAACTTTGGGCCGCGCGGCTGGGGGAGTTCGATATTCCCGTCTACGAAGTTCGGCCGGGAGTAATTCGCACCGACATGACTTCGGGCGTCGTGGCCAAGTACGACAAACTGCTGGCCGATGGACTTGCCGTGCAATGTCGTTGGGGCCAGCCGGATGATGTCGGCAAGGCCGTGGCAGCTTTAGTCCGTGGCGACTTCCCTTATTCGACGGGGACCGTCATCACGATCGACGGCGGGCTGACGATACCGCGACTGTAGGTTCAACGTATCTCATCTCGCTCTGCGCGCAATGTCGCAACACTTCGTGCGCCAGATCGATCGACTTCTCCTGTAGCGAGATGAGTACTTTAGGCAGTACGCCTGCCTGGAATGAGCAGCCTCAGACGTGCATAGAAATTCTCGGCAGACCGCTGCTCCAGCCAGTTCGCTTTCAGGCAAATCGCAGCCATGAAGCAGCCGACTGCGGCACCGCACAGCACGTCGCTGAGAAAGTGTGCCCCGCTTTCAATTCGCTGATAGGCCACCAACATTGGCAACAAGCAAAAAATCGACCTCGCCGCCGGATAGAGCCACATCAGGGCAACCACCAGCCCCACGGCCGTTGCCGTATGCGCGGAGGGAAAACTTTGACCGGCACTGCCCGCCGAGGCGAGCGGGAACCATTGTCCAAACGTTGACCAGACGCTACCGATGAAGTCGAAGCTATATGGCCGGGCACGGACGATCAACAACTTGAGAATGTCGGCCGTGAGTCCCGAGCATAAGGCGATCGCGGCCACACTGGGAACCGCCCAGCGTCGTGCGCGGTCGAGTTGCCACATGAATAAGACGACCAACAGGACGAACTCGCCGCGTCCGAATACCTCGGACATGGTCGCAAGTCGATGCAGATATTTTGGCTCATGCCCGTGAACGAACCATTGGGCCAAGACGCAATCAATACTGAAAGCAGCAAAGCCAACGAAGGCTAGCGCGGCGGAAATGAGAAAAAGTTTCGATCCGGTTCGGCGCGTGCCAAGCGATGCCGCTTCATCGGCCCGATCCAAAGCATCGGGCCGGAGCCTAAAAATTCGTAGTGGCCGATCCGCCACGGATGCGTCTTGCGCAGCTTCCATATCTTCTCCACAGCACCAAACCCAGCCTTAAACCCCGGTAATCCGCCATGTGGCCGGATTGAACCGATAGGTCCGTTGTGCTGGATAAGAAGTGAGGTTGTCCGTTTTGGCTAGATTCCGTAGACTCACACCCCACAGTGGTTGACCCAACGGTTTTGCCTACGTGGTTCTGGTATCGGATCGAAATCGGAGCGCGGTTCAATCAATTCCCGTTTCATAACCGGTAAAGTTGTTCTTGTCCATATCTTTATTGATAAAGGCTTTGGATTTCAGACGCCGACGGCAAGAAAAGGTGCTAATGTGCAAAGACTTATCCGTCATCAGCTTTTGATCGTGGCCGCCGCTTCGATTGTCTTTTTTGTCAATCTTGGCGCGACGGGCCTTTGGGATCTCGATGAGGCGTTGTATACCTCGATCGCCCGAGAGATGAATGCGCGAGGCGACTGGGTCGTACCGACGTTCAACGACCAGCCCTTCTACGACAAGCCGCCGCTGATGTTCTGGCTCATGATGGGCAGTTTCAAAGTGTTGGGGGTCAGCGAGCTTTCCGCTCGCTTGGCCTCGGCAATGTTTGGTATAGGCACGGCACTTGCCACCTACCATCTGGCGCGGCGATTATTTTCGGCGGATGTCGCACTGTGGGCCGGTTTAGCGGCAACATCCAACATCATTTTTACCGTTTCCGCCCGAGCGGCAACCGTCGATTCCGCGCTGACTTTCTTGACCACGGTCGTCATGTGGCTCTTCGCGGTCGGGGCAAATCTCGGGAATACCGCGCCGATAGCCGACGATGGTTCCCTGAATTCCCGCCGAACGGCCTATTTGCCCAAAGCATGGTCAACATTTGCACTTATCGGTATGTTTCTGGGCTTCGCTATCTTGGCGAAGGGGCCGGTCGGATTCTTGCTGCCCGCCGCATCGCTGGGGCTGTTCCTGGTGGTAATGAATCAATGTAGCAGGAACTCTCCGAGTGCCGTCGGCAAAAATCGAGACGATTCCGATTGCAACGCGATCGCACGGCAGCAGTTGGCGGACGGCACTCGGCGAGCATCTGCGGCATTATGGACTACGATCCAACACATCGTCGCTCCGTTGGCACCGGGGAACCTGATGCGAACCACCTGGGCCATGCGGCCTCTGACCGTACTAGGCTTCGCTGCACTCGTTGCGCTGCCGTGGTTCGTTATGATTGCGATCAAAACGGATGGTGAATGGCTGCGTCAGTTTGTCACCAAGTACAACGTCGGCCCCTTCATCAAGCCGTTCCTTGGGCATCACGGCCCCTTGTACTACCACTTCGTCGTTGTGCTCGTCGGATTTTTTCCGTGGTCCGTATTTCTCGGGCCGACTTGTTCGCACGTCTATCGGGCAATTCGCACGCAGAGCAAGGAACTGCCATCGTACGTTTTCTTGATCTGCTGGGCCGCCGTATTTTTCGGCTTTTGGTCGATGTGCAGCACCAAGCTGCCGCACTACGTCCTGCCCGCCTACCCGGCTTTGTCGATCCTCACGGCCCGTTTCCTGGACGCCTGGATCGAGCGGCCCGAAGCGGCCGCGCGACGCGTCATGCCAATCGCCACCGGCATCACGGTTTTCGTCGGCGTTGCCATGCTCGTCGTCCTACCATACGTGGCTGCCCGCTATGTGCCGGGCGAGCAGATCATCGCGGCGATCGGCATTGCGCTAGTCCTTGGCGGCGGTCTGTGCTCTTATTTCTTGCGAAATGGGCGCCGGCTATCGTATACCAATACATTTGCCGCCACATCGGTGGTGTTCGTTGGTTCCATGTTCGGGCTGGCCTTATGCCGCATCGACCGCCACCAACACTCGCGTCCACTGATGGACGAGGTGCGCCGCGACAGCCGTGCCGAACCGCAAATTGCCGGCTACAAGTATTGCGATGCTAGCACGGTCTATTATGCCGGCAAAGCGGTTGAAACGTGCGACGACGCCACTAAGCTCCGCGAGTTCCTCAACCGGTCGCCGCATCCTTATGTCGTAACCACCGGCATGGAGGAGATCAATCTAAAAACGCTCTTGCCCGGCGAATGGCGCGTCGTCGCAAGGCGACCTCGATTCCTGGCCAAAGGCGAGATTGTCGTCCTCACGCCGAACTCATCGGCGACCGCCAGTTCCGGCCACACTAAGACAAACTTTTGACCACAGTGCCTTCACTCAAGTGCCTTCACCCAAATGCCTGCACCCACGAACTTTCGCGGTCGCTTGCTACGACTGGCAGCAACCGATAATGTAGCTGTAGCAACCGTCAATTTCGCTGCCGGAGACGTCGCGCCGATCGACGACGGCCAGATTGCGATCATCGATGCCGTGTCGATGGGCCATAAGGTGGCGGTTGCCGCAATTGCAGATCAGGATAAGATTATCAAGTACGGCTGCCCAATCGGCTCGGCAGTGCGTCCGATTCGCGTCGGCGAACACGTTCATACCCACAACATCAAGAGCGATTATCTGCCGACGAACGCTCGCGAGTAAACGATGAAAATCCAAGGCTATCTCCGCGACGACGGCCGCAAGGGCATTCGCAACTACGTAATCGTTGCTTACTTGGTCGAGTGCGCGCACCATGTGGCACGCGAGATCGCGCTGCCATTTCGCGAATGCGGCACCCAACTGATCGGCTTTCCCGGCTGCTATCCCAACGCTTATGCCGATCGCATCATGCAACGGATTTGTACACATCCCAACGTAGGCGCCGTGCTGCTGGTTTCGTTGGGCTGCGAGAGTTTCAAACGCGATCGACTTGCAAGCGCGATCCGGCAATCCGGCCGGCCGGTGGAAATGTTGGTGATTCAGCAAAACGGCGGCACGCGAACGACGATTGCCGATGGCCGCAATTTCGTTGAAAAGGCACTGCGGCAATTGCAAAACACCCCGCGATGCGAAATGAACGTTTCCGACCTGATCGTCGGCACCATCTGCGGCGGTTCCGATGCCACAAGCGGATTGACCGCAAATCCGGTGATCGGTAAGGCATTCGATTGGCTCGTGGACCACGGTGCCGCCGCCATTTTCGAGGAAACCAACGAGTTGGTCGGTTGCGAAGGGCATCTGGCCAGCCGGGCCATTACGCCCGAACTAGGCCGCGAGTTGTTTAACGCCGTCGTCAAGGCCGAAGATTACCATCGCGTGCTGGGGCACGGCAGCTTCGCACCCGGCAACGCCGATGGCGGACTGTCCACCCAGGAAGAGAAGTCGCTCGGTGCCTATGCGAAGAGTGGTTGCCGGCCAATTTCTGGCATGCTCAAGCCGGGCGACATTCCACCGCGCGGAGGGCTTTACCTTCTCGATGTCGTGCCCGACGGCGAGGTTCGATTTGGCTTTCCGAATATCAGCGACAATGCCGAGGTGGTGGAACTGACCGCCTGCGGGGCGAACCTCATCCTCTTTTCAACCGGGAGAGGCTCGGTGGTCGGCTCAGCCGTTTCGCCCACGATCAAAATCTGCGCCAACCCGGAGACGTTTCGTCGGCTTGGCGAGGATATGGACATTGATGCCGGGCGGATTCTCGAAGATCGGGCCACGCTCGATGAAGTCGGGCAGGAAGTCGTCGATAGCATCCTCGGCACGGCTGCCGGACAAGCCACCGTTTCCGAGGCCCTTGGCCACCAGGAGTTCATCCTCACCTACAAGAGTTTTGAGCCGTTAGGGCCAAGTTGCCTTCCCAGGTAGGATGGCGTCGCCACCCCATCACGTTGCGGTTCTGCTAATGGGTCTGCGCTCGCACGCTACCCTACACCTTGCACGTTCTGCGACATTGACCTCTTGCCTATTTATCCCGCATCCAAACCAACGACCGCCCGCCGCGATTGTTGCGGGCGAAATTGGGGATGGCCATCATCGGTGTGCCATCCGTAAACTTGCCGCGAATCACCACCACGCCTCCCAGCAAATCGGACTTCCATTCGGTCGTCAACGCGGAGTCCGGAGACAGCACTTTCTCTACGTTCTGGTCAACGCTTTCGATGTTGTAGACCAATGGGCCGTAGCGCAATGCCACGCGGCCGCGGTCGGCGGAAACTTTGTCGATCGCCTTGATTCGCTGCGGAACCAACGGCAATTCCAATTCAATCCTATCGCCCGACTTCCAAGTGCGATGGAGGGTGACGTACCCGGCAGAAATCGATGGCGTAACCGACGTGCCGTTAATCCCCAGCGATTTTAGATCGGCAACCTTGGGCGTCGTTTCGTAAAGTAGGCTGACCTCGCGATTGGGTACCCGCAGGCGGATCGTGAATTCCTTTTCTTTGGCCGGACGCACGACGAGGGAGACCTTGCCGCTCCACGGGTAGTCGGTCGACTGTTCAATTTCCAAGCTCGTTCCGGCTACATTGTCCACCTTCACGGTACTGCCGGCATAGAGATTCACATACAGGCCGTCCTTCGCCGTTGCGTACATCCAGGTCGGCAGCATGAGCAGCGTGCGCGGGATATTGCCGACGCAACAAGGGCAGCCGTGCCATTTGTATCGCTTTTCGCTCGTATCGAGGGCGTTGGTATAGGTGAAGTTCTGCCCTTGGAGGTCGAGGTCGCTGAGGATCGAGTTATAAAAAGTATCTTCGTAGAGATCGACGAATTCGCCGCGCCGATAAATGGCGTTCATCTTGTGCTGGAAGAATAGCTCGCCGCAGTTGGAACACGATTCGCAGTAGGCGTTGTTGGGCAACGAATAGTTCGGACCAAAGCCCTCGGACGTTTCACCGCTGCCGATGCCGCCGGTTGCGTAATATCGCTTGTTGATGAGGTTCTCCCAGATCGACAGCAACGCACTTTGATAATTAACGTCGCCCGTTTCCATTGCCACGGCGGCCATTCCCGAATAGCAATAGGCGGCCCGAACGGAGTGTCCCACCGCCTCGTACTGCCGCGTGACGCTCACGTGACTCTGGTCGTACGCCTCGCCGCCGCCGCGAGAATCGAGTAGGAACTTGGCCAGTTCGATATACTTGCGGCCTTTGCCGGCCCCTTCTTCGGCATCGACGAACTTGCCGAGCCGGACCAACGCCTGTTCGAGCTCCTCGTGGCCGTCGTACCATTTGCGTTTGGGCGACGGGCCGATATTGTCGTACCAGCAATCGGCCACCTTACGTGCGGCGCGGTACATGCGGTCGTCTTTCTTGTCGGTCATCGCGTAATGAGCTAGCGCGGATTCGATAAAATAGCCCGCCGTGTAGCCCTCGTGATCGCTCTTGTTCGTCCATCGCTTCATGCCGCCGAGCGTGTAGAATGTCTGCATATAGCCGTCGGCCTCTTGGGCACTCAATATCTTGGGAATCCAGTCGTTGAGCTTCTTGCGGATGGCGTCTTGAGCTGCTTTTATGTCGGCATCGCCCTGGGGATCGACCATCAGTGCCAAGCACATCGACTCGACGGTGTTGTGCGTGTAGGCATTGGCCCACGGTGCGCCGCGATGGCCCTCGTGAGTCTTTCCGGCTAGCATCTTGCCCGCCTCGGCAAAGTTCTCAATGCCCCCTTCCGGCAATTTGGGGTCGGAAAGCTTTTCGTAACAATGGGGAATCCAATGGATAATGGTCTGCTTGAATCGCTCGCGAAGCAGCGGGCCGGTGATCTTGTAGGGCATCGTCGCCACCGGTTCGAGATGGTCGGTCGGCGGGCCTGCGACGACGTGGACGCGCAGCGTGTCGGCACCGCGAAGCTTTCCGTCGATGGCCGTTAATTGAAGCACGTAGTAGCCGACCTGGGAAAACTCAGCCCCAGTGTCTGCGGAAGTCCCATTCACGAACGTTACGGCCCCCGGGCCGGAGACCTTGGTCCACATTAGATTTTGTGAGGCGTCCGCCTTCTTGCGGTCTGCCGTACCGAAGCGGACGTTGCCGCTGAGCCAGGTCGTGCCGGGCATTACCACCGCGCGATCGATACCCGCATTGACGCGCGGCGGGAATCTTGGCGAATCTCCCGCGTCGAGGACGCGCCATTCGAGGATGCCGGTCGATTCGCCGCTGGAATCCATTTCCAAGCGAAGCTTGTTCGTCCACACCGGGTAGAAAGTCGTTTCGTTGAATTGATTTTCCTTCAGCCCCAGCCCTTTGGCATTTTTGACCTCGACGAATTGCTTTCCGTCAAAATATTTCAGGCGGCAGGTTTTGGGCAAGCGAACCCCTCGATGATCGTCGAACCAAAAAACTTCGATGCCGCCGATGTGAACCGATTGGCTCCAGGCGTACTCGACCCACTGCGTCCCTTTTTCCGGCCAGTTGCCGTATGCCCCGTGGCGCTTATCGTCTGAGTTCCTCGGCTTGAAGCCGTCGTTGAGGGCTAGAATAGTCTCGTGGCCCGATACGAAGGAGGTTGCCGCCGTGGCGACCAAGGCCAAGTTGGCCGGCTGTTGGGCATGCAAGCTCGATGTTGTGACTGCAATAAGTACGACGAGGGAGGCGGCAATGATGGGCGTTTTCACGGTGGGTTTCTCGGTGGGTTTCTCGGTGGGGTGGTTTGTAGCCAGAAGATCGGTGTTGGAATTCCATTATTATTTTGGCAGCGTCACTTATCCTGATGATAGCAGCACGAATTGGTGTTTTCCATTCCCCCGGGGGCA